>NZ_PSWH01000060.1:0-7272 GCF_002932105.1 Rathayibacter sp. AY1C1
GGGGGGGGGGGGGGGGGGGGGGGGGGGGTGGGGGGGGGGGGGGGGGGCGGGACCCCGGAGGGCGTGAAGACGATCGCCGGCGTGAAGCCGGGCGCCTCCGGCTCCGCCGCGTTCACGGTGCGCTCGACGCAGCTGCGCGCGCTGTAGGGCGCGGTGGCCGTGGCCGTGACGGTCTTGCCGCCGACCGTGGCCGTGCCGGTGACCGTCGCCTCGCCCGCGGCGAGCTGCGTCGAGCGCACCGTGAACGCGGCGGAGCCGGAGGCGCCCGGCTTCACGCCGGCGATCGTCTTCACGCCCTCCGGGGTGCTGATCGAGACGTCCATCGGCACCGTGTCTCTGTTCTTGCCGACGACCGTCAGCACGACCTTGCCGGCGACGCAGCGCGACGTGGCGGTCGCGCTCACCTTCAGCGAGGACTGCACGGTGACCGTGACCTGCACCGGCATGCGAGACGCGTCCTGCGCGACGCCCGAGACCGTGAAGGTCCCGGCCGTGGCGTAGGCGGCGGGCGCGACGGCGTCCCAGGCCACGTCGACCGTGCTGGTGGTGCCGGCGGCGGTCGTGATCGTGGCGCGGGGCAGGGCCGGCGCGGTGCCGACCGTGGTCGTCGCGGTCAGCGGAGCGACCGAGGCGACGGCCAGGCCGGGGGCGTAGCCCTCGAGCACCTTCTGGTACTCGGAGCGCGTCACCGGGATGACCGTGCCGTGGCGCGGCTTGCCGCCGTCGGCGTTCTGCGGCAGGCCCGTGCGGAGCTTCGCTCCGAGCGGCTGCCAGGAGTCGCCGTTCGCGAGGTCGTCGGTGCCGAACGGGATGTAGTGGTTCGGCCCGTCGTGGTAGTTCGGCTGGTCGATGAAGAGGAACCAGTCGAGGCCGTTCACGTCGCCCTCGTTGGCGGGGAAGACGTTGGGGCCCTCACCGCTGGTGAAGGTCTTCCCGGGCTCGCCGTTGGGCAGGCCCGAGGCCACCTTCTCCTTGACCAGCGACCACTCGTCCGCCGGTCCGCCGGTGCCGGGCAGCGAGCCCGAGACGGTGGCCAGCAGGTCGGTGCTCTTCTCCTCGCGGAGGGTCATCGACGCCTCGTCCTTGGTGAAGCGGTAGTAGGTGTCGCCGTCCTTCGCGACCGTCGAGTCGATGGTGCCCTTGCCGGCGCCGCGCTTGACGTCGATCCACGGCTTCGCCTCCGAGAAGGAGGTGAAGTCCTCGGTCGTCGCGTACATCATCTGGTTGTAGGTGACGGAGGCGCGGTCGGCCGTGTTCGTGGTCGGGTACATGTTCGAGGCCCAGAACACGACGTAGGTCTGGAGCTCGTCGTCCCAGTACGCCTCGGGGGCCCAGGTGTTGCCGGCGAAGTCGGTGGAGACCTTGACGTGGCGCTGAGCGGACCAGTTCACCAGGTCGGTCGACTCCCAGACCTCGATGTACTTCGAGCCCGACTTCTGCGCGGTGTCGAAGCCGCCGGGGAGCCCGTCGATCTTCAGGTCGGTGGCGAGCATGAAGAACTTGTCGCCCTCGTGCGAGCGGATGATGAACGGGTCGCGCAGGCCCATCGTCCCCAGGTTCGAGGTGAAGACCGGCTTGCCGCCGTTCAGCGTGTTCCAGCTCAGCGCGTCGTTGCCCTTCGAGGCGGCGAGGCTGATGCGCTCGGCGCCGTCGCCCTCTCCGGTGAAGAACGCCCAGACGTACGCCTCGGTGTCGTCGGTGCCGGCGGGGAGCGGCTGCACCCGGAGGGTGAAGTCGCGGGTCCGGGTGGTGGATCCGCTGGTCGCGGTCGCGCGGACGACCACGTCGATCGCGGGGCTCCCGGTCGCGGGGCGGTCGACGTCGATGGTGCGGGTGCCGGCGGCGCTGCCGTCGCGGACGGTCGCTCCGCTCGGGCTGACGACGCTCCAGGCGATGCTCGAGCCGAGCGTGCCGGTGGTGGGCACCGAGACGTTCGTCCGGATGTCGTCGACGTTCGGGATGGCGATCGCGGCGAGGTCGCGCTGGACCTTCGTCGCGTCGTCCAGCTGCGCGGCGACGCGCACCGCGTAGTCGACCGAGCGGGTCTCGGTGCCGACCCTGTAGGTGGCGGTGAGGGTGGCGGTGGCGTCCGGCTGCCCCGCGGCGGGGCGCGTGACGGTCGCGGTGCCGCCGGTGATGGCCACGGCCGCGCTGTTCGACGTCCAGGTGATGCCGACGCCGCTGGCGGTGGTGGGCACCGTGAAGCCGGCGGTCGCCTCCGTGGGCACCGTGACCGACGCGACGGCGCGGTCGAGGGCCTGCGAGGAGTAGAGCGCCTGCACGGAGCTGCTGCTGAGGGCGCTGTCGTAGACGGCGAAGTCGTCCATCTCGCCGTTCCAGCCCGGGTCGTTGTAGGTCGAGCGCGCGATGTACGCGACGAGCGACGGGCCGAACGAGGAGACGTCGCGGGCGATCGTGCTCTGCGAGATCTGCGCGCCGTTGACGTACACGGTGAGCTTGCCGGTCGAGCCGTCGATGACGGTCGTGTAGAGCGAGAGGCCCGAGGGGGTGCGCGCGCCGACGGTCGGGGTGCCCGTCGCCCCGGCGCCGACCTCGGTGTTGTAGGGAGCGCCCGCGTTGACCGAGTTGGTGACGACCGACTTGGTGTAGCCGGAGAGGTTGCTCGGGTTGAGCAGCCAGTAGCCGGAGGAGAACGAGGCGCCGGAGGCGACGGGCGCTCCGACGAACGCGGCGGCGACGTTGCCGGTCCCGCCCTTGTGGGCGAGCCAGGTCGAGAAGGTCAGGTCCTTCTTGCCGACGAGGCCGGCGGTGGGGATCTCGAGGTAGGGGGCGGCCGCGGCGGATCCGCCGGGGAGGCTGATGAGCCCGTTGCGGAACTGGGCCCCGGAGCCGCGCAGCGTCGCGCTGTAGCCGTTGCCGCTGGTGTCGGCGACCGTGGTGCCGGTGGGGGCGGTGTCGAACGTGTAGTGGAGGAGCGGGGTCTCGGTGGCTCCGAAGGCGGAGCTGGGGACCGTGGCGCCGAGCAGCGCCGTGGCGGCGACGGTCGCGACCGCCAGAGCGGTCCTCACCGCCGATCGTGATCGTCTCATGCAGATAGGCCCTCGTGATCGGGTGCGGCGTCGAGGCACGATCCGCAGGGCCGCGGAGGTGTGCGTCTTCGCACGGGATGTGAAAGTGAACATCCTAGATCGCGGTACCGGATCCTGACCAGACCCCGGGAGAGGTCTGCGGGCTCGCGCAGAACGCCGGCCGGACGCGCGGTTCCTCGCCTCTCGACCGAGGGGCACTGCTCTCCGCCGACGTTCTGCCGGAGCCGGCCGGGTGGCACGATGTCCGCATGGCCTCCGACCGCCCCGTCCTGCTCGTCGTCGACGTCGCCGACGGCGGCCGCGAGGATCCCGAGTTCGAGATCGAGCTGCAGCTGCTGACCGCGAGCGTCGTCTCGGCCGCCACCGCCGCGGGCTTCGTGGTCGACCGCGTCCCTGCCGAGCAGGCCGGCGCCGCCGAGCTCGAGCGCCGGCTCGCCGCCGCCGACGCCGTCGTGGTCACCGGAGGGGAGGACGTCGACCCGTCCCTCTACGGCGGCCGGTCCGACGACCCGCACCGAGGCCAGTCCTTCCCCGCGGCCGACCGCGCGCAGATCGCGCTCGTCCGCCGTGCCGTCGAGACGCGGACCCCGCTGGTCGGGATCTGCCGCGGGATGCAGCTGGTCAACGTCGCCCTCGGCGGCGACCTCGTGCAGCACCTGCCCGGCGCCGGTCACGTGGGCCGGTCGGTCCCCGGCGAGCACCTGTCCGGGATGGTCGACCACCGCGTGGCGCTCGAGCCGGGCAGCGCCCTCGCTCGCATCCTCGGCGCCGCCGAGCTCGACGTCCGCAGCTCCCACCACCAGGCCGTCGACCGTCCCGGCGAGGGCCTCGTCGTGGTCGGCCGCGCCGACGACGGCACCGTCGAGGCCCTTGAGCACGAGTCCGCGCCGCTCTGGTGCGTGCAGTGGCACCCGGAGGACGCGGGCTCGCGAGGCACCGTGCTCACGGACCTGCTCGAGGCGGCGCTCGCCGCGACCGCTACTTGATCGACCCGCGCATCACTCCGCTGACCACCCAGCGCTGCGCGAAGAGGTACACGATCAGCAGCGGCGCCATCGCCATCAGGTAGGACGCGAAGGCGACGGTGTAGTTCGTGTTGAACTGCCCCTGGAAGACGTACTCGGCCAGCGGCAGGGTGCGGGCGGACGGGTCCGAGAGCACCACGAGCGGCAGGATGAAGTCGTTCCACGCCCACACGCAGGTCAGGATCCCGACGGTCGCGTTCATCGGGCCGAGCAGCGGGAAGATCACCTGCCAGTAGGTCCGCCAGGTCGAGGCGCCGTCGGTGCGCGCCGCCTCCTCGAGCTCGATGGGGATCGAGCGGATGAAGGCCGTGTAGATGAACGTGTTGATCGAGAGCCCGAACACGGCGTAGAGCAGGATCAGCCCGGCCTGGTTGTCCAGGCCCAGCAGGGCCGTCTCCTTCACCACCGGCAGCATGATGATCGGGAACGGCACGAAGACCGCGGCGAGCAGGTAGAAGTAGACGCCCTTGAAGAACGGCCTGTGCATGTTCCGGGCGACCGCGTAGGCGACCATCGAGTTCGAGAACAGCGTCAGCACGACGGCTCCGACCGTGATCAGCGCGGTGTTCACGAAGGCCTGCGGGAAGCGGGTCGCCGTCCACGCCTCGGCGAAGTTGCCCCACGAGATCGAGGTCGGCAGCTCGAACCCGGTGCCGCCGAGCTGGTCGGGCGTCTTCAGCGCGGTCACGACGGCGAAGTAGAGCGGCAGGAGGATCGTCAGCGAGCAGACCGCGATGAGCGCGGTCGCCCACCAGTTGATCCGGTAGGTGTCGCGGGAGGGCCGGCGCCGCCCCTCGGGCTCGCCGAGGGCGATCGCGGTCGTGGGGGTGATGGTCGATGTCATCAGAACGACGCCTCTCTGCGGCTGAGGACTCGGAACTGGATCAGCGAGACCACGATGATGATGAGGAAGTAGAGGACGGCGTTGGCCGTCTGATAGGCGTACTCGCCGCCCTGGAAGCCGCCGCGGTAGATCAGCAGCGTGATCGACTCCGTCGAGGTGCCGGGACCGCCGTTGGTGAGGGCGATGATGTGGTCGAACACCTGGAGGAAGTTCTTCATCGAGATGACCATGTTGATCGTGAAGAAGGAGGCGATCAGCGGGAACGTGATCGAGGTGAACTGCCGCCACCTCCCCGCTCCGTCGAGCGAGGTCGCCTCGTAGAGCTCGCCCGGGATCGTCTGGAGTCCGGCGAGGTAGATGATGATCGAGAAGGCCGAGGCCTGCCAGACCGCCAGCACCACGATCGCCACCCACGCCCAGTCGGCGTTCGCGAGGATGTTCTCGCCGATCACCGGGATCGCGCCGAGGATCTGCGGCAGCGAGTTCGCGAAGAGGTACTGGAACACGTAGCCGATGACCAGGGTCGAGAGCACGTAGGGGATGAAGTAGATCCCGCGGAACGCCGTCTGGAACCTGATCCGCGCGTTGAGGGCGACGGCGATGGCGAGCGAGATCACGTTCACCAGCACGGTCGCCACGATCGCGAAGCCGAAGGTGAACCAGTAGGCCTTCCAGACACGGTCGTCCTGGAGGAGCGCGAGGTAGTTCGAGGCGCCGATCAGGTCCCACGAGCCGTAGCCCGCGTAGTCGGTGAAGCTGAAGAAGATTCCGGTGAGGACCGGGACCGTGTGGAGCACGAAGAAGAGCAGGACGGCGGGGACCGTCATCCAGTAGAAGGTCTTCGAGGTGCGCCCGATGATGCGCTTGCGGCGCGCGGGCGGCGGAGGAGTGGTCGCCACCGCCTGCGCGGCGGCCGTCGTGGTCGTGGTCATGGGGTCACTTCCTGGTCGTGCGTGCCGCGACTTTGCGCCACTCACTGTCGAGGGTCCGGAGCGCCGCGTCGGCGTCCCCGCTGGCGAGGAACGCCTGGAGCGTGGGGTTGATCGGGATGCTCGCGGGGATCTGGTGGTCGACGAAGCCGATCAGCCGTCCCTGCTCGAAGTAGGGCTGCAGCTCGGCCAGCGTGGGGTCCGAGTTGGGTGCGGCGCCGACCAGCGGCGAGAAGGCGGCCTGGCTCGCGACGTACGGCTCGACGACTCCGGGGGTCAGCAGGAAGTCGACGAAGCGGCGGGCCGCGTCGAGCTTCGGAGTGCCGCGGCCGATGGCGACGGCCACGTCGACGCCCGAGGTGACCCGCGTGTCCGCGGGGTCGTCGAGCACCGGGTAGGGGAAGACGCCGAGATCGATGTCGGGGTTGTTCGTGCGCACCGGGTTGATCGCCCAGATGCCCTGCGGGTACATGGCCGCCTCGCCCGCGGCGAAGGCCTGGTTGCCGTCGTCGTAGCCGCGGCCGAACGAGCCCTCCTGCGTGTACGAGAAGAGCTGCCCGAGCCGCTCCATCGTCGTCGCGTAGTCCTTCGTGAACGAGACGGGGGAGTCGGGGCCGAGCGCCGCTCCCTCCTCGCGCATCGCGTCGAAGAAGCCGTCCGGCTGCAGCTGCCCGCCGAGCGCGTTGAAGGCGGGGGCGCCGGTCCAGTTGTCGAGCAGGGCGCCGTAGAAGGGAGTGATCCCGGCGGCGGTGAGCGTCTCGCAGACGGCGATCAGCTCGTCCCAGGTGGTCGGCACCTCGATCCCGTTCTCGGCGAAGATCGTGCGGTTGTAGAGGATCCCGTCCGCGTTGTTCGCGAAGGCGAGCGCGTTCACCTCGTTCCCCTCGAAGCTGCCGAGGGCGGCGAGGATGTCGAGGGCCGCCGGGTTCACCCGCTCGACCAGCTCGTCGCCGGTGAAGTCGTGGAACACGCCGGCCTTCGCGAGGTCGGCGTAGTAGCCGCTGCCGTTCAGGGTCAGCACATCCGGCACCTTGTCCTTGACGAGCAGGGTGCGGATGGCCGTGTCGGGGTCGGGCACGTTGTTGGCGATGACCCGGATGTCCGGGTTGGCCGCCTCGAACTCGCGGATGATCCGCGCGAAGTCCTCCACCGCCTCCGCCTTGAACTGGAAGAAGTCGAGCGTGGTCACTCCGTCGCCGGCGCCGGGGGAGGCGCAGGAGGCGAGGGCGGCGGCGGACGCCGCGGCGAGCGGCACCGAGAGGAACAGCCGCCGGGAGAACCCGGGGGGATGCGGATGAGCGGACATGCGGCGCCTCCTTGCGCGTGGGGACAGGTCTCAGGGCGCGCTCGACCGCGGAGGGCGGTGCGAGAGCAGGTGCGGCGGCGGGGGAGCGGGCCCTGAGACCTGTCCCCACGCGCAAGGA
>NZ_PSWH01000061.1:0-6323 GCF_002932105.1 Rathayibacter sp. AY1C1
GCCTCGCCCGGCGTGGCGCGGTCGGCTTCTCGGGGTGGGGCGTGGGTGGAGCGGGCCGCAGGCGGCTGGGGCGAATCGCTGGGACGCGATTCACCCGTTCGCCTCGCGGGTGGCAGGACGGGCCTCGCCCGGCGTGGTGCGGTCGACTTCTCGAGGTGGGGGCGTGGGTGGAGCGGGGTGCGGACGGCTGGGGCGAATCGCTGGGACGCGATTCACCCGTTCGCCTCGGGGGTGGCAGGGCGGTCGCTGACCGGCGTGGCGCGGTCCGCTCTGTGAAGGGAGCGGGCTGGCAGCAACTGCGGTGAATCGCTCGGACGGGATCGGCGGTTCGGCTCGGGAGCGAGGCGACCGCGGATCGTCGTGCGGTCTCGGGCTGAGAGCAGGTGCGGTGGGCGGGTTCCGAGGCCCGCAGGAGGGGCGGCGGCTGGGAAGGTGCGGCGAGCGGACGAGGGGTACCGCGGCGCGCGTACGATGGGGCGCGTGCCAGCAGTGAATCTGGGTCTTCCCAAGGTCCCCATGACCCTCGCCCCCCGCCGCAAGTCCCGCCAGATCAAGGTGGGCAAGGTGCTCGTGGGCGGTGACGCGCAGGTCAGCGTCCAGTCGATGTGCACCACACCGACGACGAACATCAACGCGACCCTCCAGCAGATCGCCGAGCTCACCGCGTCCGGCTGCGACATCGTCCGCGTCGCGGTGCCGAGCCGCGACGACGCGGAGGCGCTGCCGATCATCGCCAAGAAGAGCCAGATCCCGGTCATCGCCGACATCCACTTCCAGCCCAACTACGTCTACGCCGCGATCGACGCCGGCTGCGCCGCGGTCCGCGTGAACCCCGGCAACATCCGCAAGTTCGACGACCAGGTCGGCAAGATCGCCGCCGCCGCGAAGGCCGCCGGCGTCTCGATCCGCATCGGCGTCAACGCCGGCTCGCTCGAGCCGAGCATCCTGCAGAAGTACGGCAAGCCCACCCCCGAGGCCCTCGTCGAGAGCGCCGTCTGGGAGGCCAGCCTCTTCGAGGAGCACGACTTCCACGACTTCAAGATCTCGGTCAAGCACAACGACCCCGTCGTCATGGTGAAGGCCTACCGCCAGCTCGCCGAGCGCGGCGACTGGCCCCTCCACCTCGGCGTCACCGAGGCCGGCCCCGAGTTCCAGGGGACGATCAAGTCCGCCACCGCCTTCGGCATCCTCCTCGGCGAGGGCATCGGCGACACCATCCGCGTGTCCCTCTCGGCCCCGCCCGCGCAGGAGGTCAAGGTCGGCCTGCAGATCCTCCAGTCGCTGAACCTCCGCGAGCGCAAGCTCGAGATCGTCTCCTGCCCCAGCTGCGGCCGCGCGCAGGTCGACGTCTACACGCTCGCCAACGACGTCACCGCCGGCCTCGAGGGCATGAGCGTCCCGCTGCGCGTCGCCGTCATGGGCTGCGTCGTCAACGGACCCGGCGAGGCCCGCGAGGCCGACCTGGGCGTCGCCTCCGGCAACGGCAAGGGCCAGATCTTCGTCAAGGGCGAGGTCATCAAGACCGTCCCCGAGGCCGAGATCGTCCAGACCCTCATCGAGGAGGCCAACCGCCTGGCCGCCGAGATGCCGGCCGACGACACCTCGACCGGAGCCCCGGTCGTCACCGTCGGCGCGAACTGACGGCGCGGGGCGGATCGACGTGGTCCGCCCCGCACTGCGCCTCGCGCTCGTGGTCGTCGCCGCCGCGCTCCTCGCCTCCGGTGTCGCCGCGCTCCGCAGCGGCCCGTCCTCCGAGGCCGGCGAATGCATCGACAGCCGCAGCCCGCAGGACCCCTTCGGCTGCGACCGCTGGGTGCTGACCGCGGCCGAAGGGGAGACCCCGTACACGGCCTGGGTCGAGGACGCCCGCGTCCGCCTCCGCTCCGAGAGCGTCGGGGGTGCGCCGACCCTGGTCGTCGGCACCGGCTGCCTCGTGGTCAGCGCCGCCTACCGGATCGACGACGGCGTGCTGATCCCCGGCGACGAGGTGACCGGCTCCGACACCTGCTCCGACACGCCGAGCCCCGAGGCCATCCGGCTCCGGGCGCTCCTCTCCGGCCCGATGACGATCGGCGGCACCCCCGACGACGTGCTGCTGGACGGCACGGGCGGAGCGGTCGTCTTCTCGCGGATCCCCGACTGAGGCTCCCGGCGCCCTCGCGAGCCGGGGGAGCGCAGCGGATAGGATCGTCCCTCGTGGTCACCCGTCTCTCGCATCTGTTCGTCCGCACGCTCCGGGAGGATCCCGCCGACGCCGAGGTCGCGGGCCACCGCCTCCTCGTCCGCGCGGGCTACATCCGCCGTCAGGCGCCCGGCGTCTTCGCCTGGCTGCCGCTGGGACTGCGCGTCAAGCGCCGCATCGAGCGGATCATCCACGAGGAGATGGAGGCCGCCGGCGCCCAGGAGGTGCACTTCCCCGCGCTCCTGCCCCGCGAGCCCTACGAGCTCTCGGGCCGCTGGACCGAGTACGGCGACGGCGTGTTCCGCCTGAAGGACCGCAAGGACGCCGACTACATGCTGGCTCCCACGCACGAGGAGTTCTTCACGCTGCTCGTGAAGGACCTCTACTCCTCCTACAAGGACCTGCCCCTGTCGATCTACCAGATCCAGGACAAGTACCGGGACGAGGCGCGGCCCCGCGCGGGCCTCCTGCGCGGCCGCGAGTTCACGATGAAGGACGCGTACTCCTTCGACTACACCGACGCCGGCCTCGACGCGAGCTACCAGCGCCAGCGCGACGCCTACGAGCGGATCTTCGCCCGTCTGGGCCTGGAGTACGTGATCGTGCAGGCCGACGCCGGAGCGATGGGCGGCTCCCGGAGCGAGGAGTTCCTGCACCCCACCCCCGTCGGCGAGGACACCTTCGTCCGGTCGGCGGGAGGGTACGCGGCGAACGTCGAGGCGTACCGCACGCCCGTCCCCGCGGCGCTGCCCGTCGAGGGCCTGCCCGAGGCGCGCGTCTTCGACTCGCCCGACACCCCGACCATCCAGACCCTGGTCGACCTGGCGAACGCGACGCAGCCCCGCCCCGACGGCCGCGCCTGGACCGCCGCCGACACCCTGAAGAACGTCGTCCTCGCGCTCACCGCGCTCGACGGCACCCGCGAGCTCGTGATCGTCGGCCTGCCCGGCGACCGCGACGTCGACCTCAAGCGCGCCGAAGTGGCGTTCGCCCCGGCCGAGGTCGAGGCCGCCACGGCGGAGGACTTCGCGAAGCACCCCGGACTGGTCAAGGGCTACATCGGACCCTGGTCGGCCGAGGGAGCCGTCCTGGGCGAGGAGTCGGCGACCGGCGTCCGCTACCTGCTCGACCCGCGCGTGGTCGACGGCACCGCCTGGATCACCGGGGCCAACGTCTCCGGGCAGCACGTCCTCGACCTGGTCGCCGGCCGCGACTTCCACGGCGACGCCACCGTCGAGGTCGCGGACGTCCGCACCGGCGACGAGGCGCCCGACGGCTCGGGCCCGATCGAGACCGCCCGCGGCATGGAGATCGGCCACGTCTTCCAGCTCGGCCGCAAGTACGCCGACGTCCTCGGGCTGAAGGTGCTCGACGAGAACGGAAAGCTCGTCACCGTCACGATGGGCTCCTACGGCATCGGCGTGACCCGCATCCTCGCCATCATCGCCGAGGCCACCCACGACGACCGCGGACTGCTGTGGCCCGCGAACGTCGCGCCGTTCGACGTGCACGTCATCGCGACCGGCAAGGACGCGGCGGCTCTCGAGCTCGCCGAGTCGGTCGGCGCCTCCCTCGAGGCCGCCGGCCGCGACGTGCTGATCGACGACCGCCCGAAGGTCTCGCCCGGCGTCAAGTTCGGCGACGCCGAGCTGATCGGGGTGCCCGTGATCGTCATCGCGGGGCGAGGAGCGGCAGACGGGATCGTCGAGCTGTGGGACCGCCGGTCCGGCGAGCGCGAGCAGCTCCCGGTCGCCGAGGCGCTCGCCCGGCTGGGCGCCTAGACCCGACACGCCGAGGGCCCCGCCACCGCTTCCCGCGGCAGGCGGGGCCCTCCGTGCCTCGGCGGGAACCGCGGGTGGAACCCCGGGCCGCGTCGGGTACCCTTGAGGGCTGATCCGGGTGAGAGCCCGGCAGGCGAACGACCGCGGTCACCACCGCGGCATCCAAGTGAATAGAGAGAAAGGCCCGCCCGTGGACATCGACCTGAGCGTTCTGCGACTCATGGAGCGCGAGCGCGAGATCCCCTTCGAGGAACTCGTGCAGATCATCGAGCAGGCGATCCTGACCGCCTACCTCAAGCACATCGGCCAGGCCGACGACGCCGACAAGGCCACCGCCGTCGACGCGCGCGTGCACCTCGACCGCAAGACCGGTCACGTCTCGGTCTTCGTGCCCGAGCTCGACGAGGAGGGCGCCGTCGTGGGCGAGGCCGAGGACTCCCCGCGCGACTTCGGCCGCATCGCCGCCTTCGCCGCGAAGCAGGTCATCAACCAGCGCCTGCGCGACATCGCCGACGAGCACGTGCTCGGCGAGTTCAAGGGCCGCGAGGGCGACATCGTCGCCGGCGTCATCCAGCAGGGCCCCAACCCGCGGATGATCCACGTCGACCTCGGCTCCATCGAGGCGATCCTCTCGCCCGAGGAGCAGGTGCCCGGCGAGGACTACAGCCACGGACGCCGCATCCGCGTCTACGTCACGAGCGTCGGCCGCGGACCCAAGGGCCCGTCGGTCCAGGTGTCCCGCACCCACCCGTCGCTGGTGCGCAAGCTGTTCGCCCTCGAGGTCCCCGAGATCGCGTCCGGCGTGGTGGAGATCGTCTCCCTCGCCCGCGAGGCCGGCCACCGCACCAAGATCGCGGTGCGCGCGACCGAGCCCGGCGTGAACGCCAAGGGCGCCTGCATCGGCGAGCTCGGCCAGCGCGTGCGCGCGGTGACCGCCGAGCTCAACAACGAGAAGATCGACATCGTCGACTACTCCTCCGACCTGCCGACCTTCGTCGCCAGCGCGCTCTCGCCCGCCAAGGTGACCAGCGCGTTCGTGATCGACCAGAGCCTCAAGGCCGTCCGCGCGCTCGTCCCCGACTACCAGCTCTCGCTCGCCATCGGCAAGGAGGGCCAGAACGCCCGCCTCGCCGCCAAGCTGACCGGCGCGAAGATCGACATCCAGCCCGATTCGGTGATGGACGGGGAGTGATCCCCGAGCATCGGCCGTGCGGGGGAGCGGTCCCGGAGGGGAGGGAGTAGAGTGGAAGCCGTCAGAACGTGCGTCGGCTGCCGTCTGCGCGCCCCCCGGGCCTCTCTTCTGAGGCTGGTCCTCCACTCGAACGTCCTCGCGGTAGACCCGCGTGCCGTCCGTCCTGGTCGGGGAGCGTGGCTCCACGACACAGCCGACTGCTACGAGCTCGCGGTCAAGCGCCGCGCGTTCGGAAGAGCGTTCCGGACACGCGAGAGCGTGGACGCGAGCGAGCTGGAGCAGTACATCGCACGATCCGACCGGCTCGGCCCCTCGACCGGAGGGGCCGGAGCAGCGCACGATCACACCATAGAGAACAGGCAGAACGGCCCGTGAACTGATCATGAGCGAAGACTGATGAGCGGCTCGAAATGAGACCCGTCCGTTCGTGACGCCTGCCCCCGTCTTGGGTGCAGGCCCAAGACAGGAGAGAAGTGGCAAAACCACGCGTACACGAGATCGCATCCGAACTGGGTGTCGATAGCAAGGTCGCACTTGCGAAGTTGAAGGAGCTCGGCGAGTTCGTCAAGGGCCCGTCCTCGAGCATCGAACCCCCGGTGGCGCGCAAGCTCCGCCAGGCCCTCCAGGGCCAGGGCGGTTCCTCCGCGGGAGCGTCGGCGACCCCGACCGCCCCCGCCGCCGGCGCCCGTCCCGGGGCCCCGCGCCCCTCCGGTGCCCGTCCGTCCGCGCCCACGCCCGGCCCGGCCAAGCCGCCCGCTCCGGCGCCCGCACCGCCGATGTCTGTCGCCGAGCGCCAGGCCCAGGCTCAGGCAGCCCAGGAGGCCGCGGCCGCTCAGCGCGCCCAGGCAGCCAAGGACGCGCCCGCCGAGGCCGCCGCTCCGGCTCCGACCGAGGCCCCCGCGGCTCCGGCCGCCGCCGAGAAGCCGGCGTCCGGCGCGACCCCCGGCGGACCCAAGCCCGTGACCCCGCGTCCGGCTCCCGCCGCGAACACCCCGCGCCCCGGCGGCGCCTCGGGCGGCTCCAACCGCCCCGGCGGCACCCCGCGCCCGGGCAACAACCCGTTCGCCAGCAACCAGGGCATGGGACAGCGTCCGGCCGCCCCGCGCCCCGGCAACAACCCCTTCGCCAGCTCGCAGGGCATGGGATCGCGTCCGACCCCGGGCAACAT
>NZ_PSWH01000062.1:0-5995 GCF_002932105.1 Rathayibacter sp. AY1C1
AACCCGCCCCGACCCCACCGCCCCCGGCTCCGCCGGACGCTCCGCTCCCGCCGCCTCAGGCCGTGAGTCCGCCGAACAGAAGTGACACCGTCATCGCGATGATGACCGAGTCGAAGGCGAACGCGATGACGACGTTCGCGCGCACCAGGCGCCAGCCCTCTCTCGAGCGGATCTCGGCCGAGACCGTGGCCGCCATCGTGGACAGCAGGAGCGCAAGGGTCGCGTCGTCGCTGAGGTGCGGCGCCTCCTCGAAGGCGAAGCGCACCTGCGACCGCCGGGCGACCGCGACTCGAGGCGCAGGCAGGCCTGCGCGAACGAGAAGACCATCAACACCCACGAGCTCGCGACGGCGAGCAGGGCGGCGGCGAGGGAGAGGGGCTCGCTGCGGAAATCCGTCCTCTGCGCGATCGCCACCGTGACCACGACCGCCACCGTGACCACGATCGCCGGCACCGCCGCCGACAGCGTCGTGCTGGTCGCCCCGGTCGCCCCCAGCATCCGCGAGAGGAGGCGCCGCTCGCCGCGCGCCTCCTCCTCGGCGGTGCTCCGCAGCGCCTGCTCGTCGAGGCGCGAGAAGGAGGCGGCGCTTCGCAGCGCCTGCTCGTCGAGGAGCGAGGACGAGGCGGCGCTCCAGCCCACGGAGAGGGCGGTGGAGAGCGGCGGCCGAGCAGAGAGACCGCGGAACGAGGGTCGCCGTCGCATCGACGGCCCCGTCGCCAGGAGCGGGTGTCCCCGTCGCCAGGACGAGCAGCACCACCACGATCGTGACCAGGAGGCTCACGCACATCCGGAACAGATCGGAGCGGGACCGTCTGCGCGCGGTCATTGCCGCCCTCCCCGTCAGGGGCCCGGAGCGCGCCCCGAACAAGATCCACGCCGTTCCGTCCTGCCGCGTCCCGTGCGTTACCAGGCCATTCGTTGCAACCAACAACAAATCCCCCGCGCACCCGGCAGAATGGATCCATGACCTCACGGAGCAACTGGGCGGGCACCTACGAGTACCGCGCCGCCGCCATCATCGAGCCGGAGTCCGTCGAGGAGGTGCAGCGCCTCGTCCGCGAGAACGAGCGCGTCCGCGCCCTCGGCAGCCGCCACTCCTTCAACTCCCTGCCCGACACCCCCGGCGCACTGCTGCACCTGGGCCGCCTGGCCTCCGACCCCGTGATCGACGCCGAGGCGAGCACCGTCACCGTCGGCGGCGCCACCCGCTACGGCGTCGTCGCCGCGCACCTGCACAGCAACGGCTACGCCCTGCACAACATGGGCTCTCTCCCGCACATCTCGGTCGCCGGCGCCATCGCGACCGGCACTCACGGCTCGGGCGACCGCAACGCGAACCTCTCCTCCGCCGTCTCGGCGCTCGAGCTCGTCACCGCCGACGGCTCGCTGCGCACGATCCGCCGCGGGGAGCCGGGCTTCGAGGGCGTCGTCGTCGGCCTCGGCGCCTTCGGCATCGTCACCCGCGTGACCCTCGACATCCAGCCAACCTTCGACGTCCGCCAGGACGCGTTCGTCGACCTGCCCTGGGAGCGCGTGCTCGACGACTTCGACGCGATCACCTCCTCCGCCTACAGCGTCAGCCTCATGACCCACTGGTCCTCGCCGATCGTGGAGCAGCTGTGGCTGAAGACCAAGGTGGCGGCGGGATCCGTCGCCGACGTCGACGCGACGCACCTGGGCGCGGTCGCCGCCTCCGCGAGCCTCTTCGCCGTCTCGGAGGGTGTCGACTCCAACCTGAACCCGTTCGGCGGCTCCGTCGGACCGTGGTCCGAGCGCCTGCCGCACTTCCGCCTCGACCGCGAGCCGAGCGCGGGCGACGAGATCCAGAGCGAGTACATGGTGCCGCGCGCGAACGTCCGCGAGGCGATCGTGGCGCTGCGCGCGATCGGCGAGCGGATCGACGACGTCCTGCTCATCACGGAGCTGCGGACCATGGCGGGCGACGACCAGTGGCTCTCCCCCGCCGGAGGCCGCGACAGCGTCGGCGTGCACTTCACCTTCAAGAAGGACCGCGCCGGCGTCGACGCCGTGCTCCCCGCCGTCGAGGGCGCGCTGCTGCCGCTCGGGGCCCGGCCGCACTGGGGCAAGCACTTCCTCGCCGGAGCCGACGAGATCGCGCCGCTCTACCCGCACCTCGAGGAGTGGCGCACCCTCCGCTCCGAGTGGGACCCCTCGGGCCGCTTCGCGAGCGACTTCCTCCGCGACCGCCTGCTCGGCTGAGCGGCACCCGCCCCGCGGGACCAGGCAGGTTCCGCGGGACGGGGCTCACAGGACGTGGGTCGCGGGACGGGGCTCACAGGACACGGCTCGCGGCTCGCGGCCCACGGGACGCGGCCCACAGGACGCAGCTCGCGGGACGCGGCCCACAGGACGCAGCTCGCGGGACGCGGCTCTCGGAACGCCGCTCAGAACAGGCGTGCCGCGTCGGCGGGCTCGACGAGGTCGCGCACCAGCGCCGGGATCCGCTTCCGGAACGGGAAGAACCCCCGCGACGCCGACGGCCACGCCGCACCGTCCCAGCGGCGGCGCACGGTGACGAGCGCGACCCCCTCGTCGGCGAGAGCCGAGCGGAGCGCCTCCACCCGCTCGCCGACGGGCCCGACCGGCGCGTACGGAACGACCACGGTGTCGATCCGCTCGGAGACCGCCCAGTCGACGATCGTCGCGGCACGCGCGTCCGCCAGCACCCGCGCCGGCCGACCGCTGGAGTCGGAAGTGCGCTCGGCGGCGTCGGCGAGCGCCGCGGCGGTGAAGGCGGCGACCGCGTCGGAGACTCCGGACGGCGAGCGCCCGCCCGCGTCCCCGGCGACGGCGCACGCGACGAGGCGCTCGGCCAGACCCGGCTGCTCGGCGAGCAGGCTCTCCGCCTCGAGGTCCTCCTCGTGCAGCAGGAGGCCGGGGCGGGCGCCGACGGTCCCCACGACGTCGTCCTGCTCGAGCGGTGCCCGCGGCGGGAAGGGCTCCTCCGTCAGCGCGGGGGCTGTGGTGGCGAGGCCGCTCGGCGAGAAGCGCCCCTCCGTGTAGCGGGCGATGTTGGACGCGGAGGCGAGGTAGGTCTTGCCCGGAGTCTGCAGGCCGGCGACCCATCGCCACGACAGGGTGTTGGACGCGGCGTCGCCGTCGAGCAGGTGCCGGTAGAAGAAGTCGGCGCCGAGCTGCCAGGGCAGTCCGAGGGTGAAGATCCAGATGCTCGCGAACCACATGCGGGTGTGGTTGTGGAGGTACCCGGTCTCGACGAGCTCGCTCACCCACGCGTCCATCGCGTCGATGCCGCTGTGTCCGCCGATCGCGTCGAGGTACCCGGGCGGAGGATCGCCCGCGGAGGAGTCCGCCACCTCGCGGCGGTAGCGGCGCCAGACGTCCGGGTTCTGCTCGAGCCAGCCCTTCCAGTAGGTGCGCCAGAACACCTCCTGGACGAACTTCTCCGCGGCGGTCAGCCGGTGGCGCGCGAGGACCGCGGCGACGACGTCCCGCTCGGTGACGAGGCGGTGGCGGAGGTAGGGCGAGAGCCCGGAGACGTTGTCCCGGGACGGTCCGAGGTCGTGGTTGCGGTCGCGGGCGTAGGCGGAGCCCGCGCGGGCGACGAAGTCGTCGAGCGCCTCGAGACCGGCGGCTCTGGTCGGGATGAACATCGCCCCATCATCGGCGTCGGCCCGGTGAGAACACCGGCAGCGGCCTCCCGAGTGCGCTCCGGGGACGGAGGCGCCCGCCGAGCGCTCGTCAACGGGGTGACCGGCGCCTCCGACCCGACGTAGCGTCGGAGGACGAGAGGGAGGCCGCCATGCCCCGCGAGGAACAGATCCCGTCCACCATCGAGCGCTCCGACGAGCACGCGCAGAAGCTCTGGTCGGCCGCGCACGACTCGGCCGTCGACAGCTACGGCGACGGCGAGCGCGCCCACCGCACAGCCTTCGCCGCGCTGAAGCACGAGTACGAGAAGGTCGGCGACCACTGGGAGCGCAAGGCCGAGAGCGGCCCCTCCGACTCCCGCGCCGAGGGCCACGGCCGCTCCCCCGGGGGCGAGACGGCGGGCGGAGTGGACGCGAACGCGACCAAGGCGCACCTGATGGACCTCGCCAAGCGCCTGGACGTCTCCGGCCGCTCGCGCATGACGAAGGCCGAGCTCGTCGAGGCCCTGCAGAAGGAAAGCACTCGACGGACGCGCGACGCGCGGTGAGGGCAGGGGGCGGGGTCGGGAACAGCCGCCCCGCCGAGCCCCGGCCCGCTCAGTCCAGCGCGTCCCGCATGGCCGCCATGCCCAGCTCCAGCTCGGCGAAGGTGGTCGACAGCGGCGAGAGGCCGATCCGGATGCCGTCGGGTCGGCGGAAGTCCGGCACGACCCCCTCCGCCTGCAGCCGCGGGACCAGGCCGGCGAACGACTCGTGCGCGATCGTCACGTGCGAGCCGCGCCGGGCGGGGTCGAGCGGAGTCGCCACCCGCACCCCGCGCGGCACCAGCCACGCGTCGGCCAGCTCCAGCGCGTACGCCGTCATCGCCTCCGACTTCGCGCGGACCGCGGGCATGCCCACCGAGGCGATCAGCGCGATCATGTCCTGCATCGCGAGCATCCCCGTGATCGGCGGAGTCCCGCTGAGGAAGCGCCGCATCCCCTCGGCCGGACGATAGCCGGGTCCCATCTCGAACATGTCGGCGACGCCCATCCAGCCCTGCACCGGCTGCGCGAGCGAGCCCTGGTGCCGGGAGGCGACGTACGCCCACGCGGGCGCCCCCGGGCCTCCGTTGAGGTACTTGTAGGAGCAGCCGACCGCGAGGTCCGCGCCCCACGCGTCGAGCTCGAGCGGCACCGAGCCGACGGAGTGGGAGGCGTCCCAGAGCACGAGCGCGCCGGCCTCGTGCGCCTGAGCGGTGATCGCCGCGGCGTCGGCGAGGAACCCCGAGCGGTACGCGACGTGGCTGAGCAGCACCAGCGCCGTCCGCTCGCCGAGCACCGGGGCGAGGTCGTCGGGGCCGACGCCGCTCCCGGGGTCGGAGTCGATCCAGCGGAGCGTGCTGCCGGTCTCGGCCGCGATGCCCTCCAGCACGTACCGGTCGGTGGGGAAGTTGTCGGTGTCCACGACGATCTCGTCGCGCCCCTGCTCCGCCTGGCGTGCGATCGCCGCGCGGGCGAGCTTGTAGAGCAGGACGGTCGTGGAGTCGGCGACGACCGTCTGCCCGGCCGCGGCTCCCAGCACCGCGGAGCCGAGGGCGTCGCCGACCTCGAGCGGCATCTCGAGCCAGCCCTCCTCCCAGCCGCGGATGAGGCGGCCGCCCCACTCCTCCTCCGCGAACCGCGCGAGCCGGGCGACGCTGGCGCGCAGCGGCCGGCCGAGCGAGTTGCCGTCGAGGTAGGAGCGGACCTCGGGGGCGCGGACGAACAGCGCGGGGCAGTGCGCGAGCGGGTCCTGGGCGTCGAGCGGATGCATTCCCTCACCCTAGGTCGCGGGTGCCGGGCGCGACGCGCGCCGCGGGGCCCCCGATGCGTGCCGCCGCGGTCCCTGACGGGTGCTGCCGGGGTCCCTGACGGGTGCTGCCGGGGTCCCTGACGCCGCTCGGACGCCGCCCACCGTCCAGAAGTCGTCGCACTCGGCCGCGACTGCGACGACTCCCGAGCACTCGCGAGCCCTCACCCGGAGCCCCTCCCCCCCACTGTCCAGAACTTGTCGCACTCGGCGTCGACTGCGACAACTCTTGAGCACTCGCAAGCGCTCACCCCGGAGCCTCCCCACCGTCCAGAACTTGTCGCACTCGGCGTCGACTGCGACAACTCCTGAGCACTCGCGAGCCCTCACCCCGGAGCCTCCCCCACTGTCCAGAACTTGTCGCACTCGGTGTCGACTGCGACAACTCTTGAGCACTCGCGGACCCGCAGACTCGAGCCGGTCGCCACTCCTCCGAAGTCGCCGTACTCGCGCTCCAGTACGGCCGCTTCCGCATGGTCGTGGAGCCGCCGGGCCCGTCCCAGCGGTCATCGCCGAGTGCGCAGGAGTCGTCGCAC
>NZ_PSWH01000063.1:0-5972 GCF_002932105.1 Rathayibacter sp. AY1C1
CTCTCAATTAGCGGTCGAACCATCGGGTGGACGGCGGGCGGCCATTCTTCACAAGCCGTCACAGCGGCCAAAACGCAGGAGCCCTACCCGCCGTCCTCGGACGATCGACACACTAGGACTGCACCGAAACCGCCCGAGCAACAAGGTAAGGAAAACGCAGGGGAATGGGCCGCGCAGCGGCCTCCCTCCCCCGGCATCGCCGGTGCCGCATCTAGCGGCCCCCGGAACGGGTAGCGGAAGAACGATCAGCAGCGCCCTACGGTGGGCGCATGCCTCCGCGACGCGCCCTCCATCGCACGGATCGACGCCGGTTCTCGGGCCTGGTCTCACTCTCGGCCGTTGTGGCACTGCTCTCGGGATGCGTCGGTGACGTCCCCGGCCCTTCACCGACCTCGTCAGTCGTCTCCGCAGCGCGAGTGGATACCCGTCCGCTGTTCGATGAGGCGATGGCAGTGAGCATCACGCCGGGTGTGCGCGAGGTGGCGCGCGCGACAGAGGACTGGTGCTTCTCAGAGGGAGGAGGGAACCAGCTCTTCGGATCGGCGTCTGAGCTCTCGACCGTCTGTCTCTTCGGCGGCGGAATCGTGTTCGCTCTGAACGACACCGACCAGCAGGCGGCAGCCGCTGCCGTGGATGAGTTCCTCGCCACCAACGACATGTTCGGCCCGGGAGGAACGGTCGTTGACTCCCTCGTCGGGGTCGACCTAATGCAGGGCGGCGAACTCACCGGCGGCGGCGGGCGCAACCTCCCCGGGGGAGGTGCTCAGGGAGCGGCGACCGTGCGTTGGACACTCGTAGCCGCCTCCCGCTTCCAGGTCAGCGGCCTCCCGTTGTCTGAGGGGTTTAATCGCCAGTCCTACGAGGGAACGATCACGGAGTCGACTCCCGCAGAAGTGAGCGCGACGGGTGCCTCGTTCGTCCTGACCGTCCACATCTCCTGGCGGTACTTCTCGGGCAAGCGTGCCTAGCCTCCCTCCCCCGATTTCGCCGGTACCGCATCTAGCGACCCCCGGAACGGGTAGAGGAAGAGCGCAAGCTGCTGACGGGCGCCGCCGGCAGTAAGTCTAACGGCTTCGGTCGCCGCGGTCCGGCGCCTGCGTCGGCGTCGTGGTGGGGAAGCTGCGGGTGACGGTCGCTCGTGCTTGTGCGAGGGCCGTGTCGATTAGGGGTTCTCCGAACGCGGTGCGCGACTTATCGACGTCGAGCGTGCGCGGCTGCCCTTCAGCGGAGGTGCTGTAGCGCCGGTAGCGCATAACGGTCAGTCCGGTGTCGGCCAGCTGCTCGGCGGCGACCTCGGGGAGGGAGCGGCCGCCGGGGGCCGGCGTAGACGCCGCGGGCGTACTCGCTGGGCACCCATCGGCCACCGAGCTCGTCGGCGCCGTCGAGGGCGCGTTCGTAGGACTGCTGCCAGCGGCCGGCGATGCGCGACTCCGACAGCTCGAACGGGACCTCCACGTCGATGACCTCGACGCTGTAGCCGACGGACCCGAGTGGCTGCCCCAGCTCGACGGCCTTCTCGGGCGAGGAGAGCACGGTGTCGATCACGACGTTCAGCTTGTTCCGAACCGCGTCGTTGCGGACACGGATCGCGAGCTGGGAGGACTCCTCGTGCACGAGGGAGGCCAGCTCGAGCGGGAAGAACCGCTCCCCCGCCGCCTCGGCGGCACGAACCTCGGGCGGCATGATCGCGCGGTCGTAACTACCGTCCTTGATCGCCTCGGTGAGCAGGGCGCGCTTGAACTCGTCCGCGTCGACCGTGATCCACGCGCCGCGGCCGGCGCCGAGTACGTCTGCAAGGACGGTCGACTTTCCGGCTCCGGGCGGGCCGGCGAGGATGATCGCCTTCCGCTCTGCACGGACGCCCGGGAACTTGTCGCGGTAGGCGGCGACCAGATGGTCGTGCAACTCCTTTCGCGCAGCGCGCGGCCGATTCACGCCGTCAGGGCCGCGGACGAACCAGTATCGGTTGTTCACCGTCGCCCGCTCGCCGGCAGGGCTCAGCGGGCCGCTGGCCCGAGCCCACTCGCGCACCGTCTCGCGGTGCGCGGCGATCGCTGACGAGTCCTCGCCCGTCACCGACCTTGCTCGCTGTAGCGATCCAGGATCTCGTCGTACGCGTCCGCGTCGATCAGGTGCTCAGTGAGAGCACGACCCACCTCCTCGAACTCCCCCGGGTCCAAGGTGGTCCAGTCGTAACCGTCGCTGGGCGATCCGGGACGATACGGCCAGCGGCCGAGCTCATCGAGGACCTGCTCCCGCGTCAGCTCTCCTGCGTCGTAGCGCTGGGCAATTTCATAGGGCGTCGCGCCGGAGAACCCGGGACGCACGTCAGGCACTGCGGCCGCGGACTTCAACGCGCTGTTGACCGAGGGCTGCGAGATGCCGATGTCGCGGGCGAGCTGCGACTGTGCGGTGCCTTCGGCCGCAGTGCGCAACGCGCGGAGGTATGACACGCGGGTTACGACCTGCAAGCTGCGTAACCGGCGAACAGTGTCCCCGTCGGGCCTCTCAGCGATCGACATGGCAACCACCCCCTATAGAAGAGTCTATCAAGTTGAGGGGACAGGGGACAGAGAGCAATGCGGCGATCTACTTGCATTCATTCTGATATTAAAATGAATGCATCGGACTTGACTGGTCAGCGCTCAGATTGGTGGTCGGCGCGCAGGGCTTCGAGCCCGCGTTGCAGGGCGCGGAGCGCGGTCTTGTGCTGGCTGCGGTCCTCGAGAGCTGCAACTTCGGCCAACTCCTTCGCCAAAGCAGGGTCAGGCCAGCGGACGAGGAGAGTTCGGCCGAGTCCGCTAGGCCACTCCCCCGCGCTCTCGACGGGCCGCTTCGCTGTGCCCGCTGCCCTCCCGGCCGACTTCGCCACTGCCAGCGGCGTAGTCGCCGTCGTAGCGGCTTGCGCTGCGGGGGCCGGGGGTGCGTCGGCCGCGTCACCGAACCTTTCGATCGCGGCAGGGTCCACGGCTGGCCGCTTCTTGATTGCCATTACGCCACCAACTCCGCAGCAAGTTCCTGAATTTCAGACTTTGCCTTGACGTTGTTCCATTCGACAACCCCGAGCCCTTCTCCCACGACGTCTCGGTAAGCCTTCCGCTCGTGGATCACTGTCTCGAGAGGCCGGATGCGCGGGTACTCCGCCAGGTACTCCCCTGCGTCGGTTCGTTCCGTGACGGCCGGATTGGAGGGGGCCTGGGCGATGAGGCCGCGCACGTCCAGGTCGGGATTGAAATCGAGAGCTTGGTCAATGACTTCGGTCATGTGTCCGAGAGTGTCGAGGTCGAGCTGACTGGGCCGAACGACCACGACGAGCTTGTCTGCGGCTGTCATGCCGGTGCGCATCTCCTTGCTGTCCTTGCCTGCGACGTCGACCATCACGACGTCGTAGCGAGTCGCGAGGTCTTGCAGAGTTTGATGGATGCTGCCGAGCTTCTCGACGCACGCGATCGCTGGCTGGTGTCGGTTCTCCTCGCGGTCGGCGTGCCACCTGGCCGCCGAGCGCTGCGGGTCGGCATCGACCAGGCAGACGTCCTTGCCTTGGCGGGCGTACTCCGTGGCGAGATTGACCGCGATGGTCGTTTTCCCCGGGCCGCCCTTCTGGCTGCCGATCAGAATGATCATGCGTTCACATCGCTTTCAATTTGGTTTCAAAGTGCATGCGTCTTGCGATCCATATGCGCGAGCGGCAGGGATGCAAACTGCTTGCGAAGTGATACCAGTCTGACATCATTGCAGGATGGATGCAAGGCGCAGTCATAGTGAATGCAGGTGGCAGAACGGTTGCAGCTTGCAGGCATAGTGAATGCAGGTGACAGAATAGATGCAATATGCAACCATCCTGAATGCAAATATTCAGACTGAATGCACTATGCATTTGTCTGGGAGACGCGGGGGAGCAGCCTCACCTCGCGTGAGCGGCGGCTGGTTCACCCCAGTGGGGAGGCATCCGTCGTTGTTCGAGAGGACGACGGGCCGGCCTGCGAGCTTCGGGTCGAACAGTCGCTCGCAGGAGACGTAGAACGAGTTGACGTCGACCAGACCGATCCGCTGCTCAGAGCGCACGGTGGAGGTGGTGGAGGCAGACGGTGACGACGCCCCACACCTGGAGGTCGCTGAGCTCCGGGACGAGGATCGGCGGGTACTCGGAGTTCTCAGCGCGCAGGATCACGCCACCGGGGGAGAGCTCGAGGCGCTTGACGGTGAGTTCGCCGTCGAGGATCGCGACGACGACGTTGCCGTGCTTGGGGGAGAGGGAGCGATCGACCACCAGCTCATCGCCATCGCTGATGCCGGCACCGACCATGCTCTCCCCGGACACGCGGACGATGAAGGTCGACGTCTTGTCGCGGATCAAGTGGTCGTTGAGGTCGAGAGAGCCGTCGAAGTAGTCCTGCGCGGGGGAGGGGAACCCGGCCGCTACCGCGTCGCCAGCAACGAGGAACGCGATCGCCACGGCGTCCGGCGCCGGAGTCGAGATCCGCTCCACGATCGTCACAGTCATCTCGATACCTCCCGACGTGTTCGAACGTATGTTCGATGAAAGTCGAGTGTAGGTCGGAGGATCTGACAGCGCTCATGTACGCCGGTCGGCGGGGCCGTCTCGGGTGCGTCGAGCTCGGGTCCGCGTCGACGTCGAAGGGCAGCGTCGGGGCTAGGCAGCGGTGGAGGACCACCAAAGCGAGCCGGGGGCGAGCATGCCGGTGCGTCCCCAGTGCAGCGCCTCGCGGTGATCGCCGCGGCCGGCGGCGTCGCGGGGGTAGAGCGGCCAAACGCGCTCACCGGGTGTGGTGTCCTCGAACAAGAGTCGGCTCGACACGTGTCGGCGTCGCGGGCGTTGTCTGGGGGAGGAGGAGCGGTGGGTTAGCTCGGCTTGCCACCAAGCCCAGACTTCGCGCTCGACGTCGTAGCGGTGGGCTCGATCTGCCAGGGCTCCGTGGACGCCGAGGGTTCGAGCTGCGGCAGTGCGGAGGTCGCGCTTGGCGCGGGTCCACCCGGTCGTATGCCTGATGACCAGCCGGTGTGTGCGCAGGCGGGAGAGTGCGGTGGCGGCGGTGCGGGTGGTGACTCCGAGCAGCGTGGCGGCGGCGTCGAGGGCGAGGGTCCCTTCGCGGCGCAGCAGCGCGTAGGCCTTGCCTGCGAGGTGTCCCAGGCCGGCGCGGGTGAAGAGGTCGTGTCGGGTGTCGGTGAGGTCGGCTTCGAGCATGGTGAGGAGCATGGTTCGTTCGGTGAAGATCGGCCCAGGGGGGCGGGGGTTATTAGTGGTTGTGACCGGACCTTGCAGTGAGCCTGTGGAAAGGTGCTCGGACAGTCGCCATTCGCTGGCGTTCGAGCCGTCCGCACGGACGGCGAGCTGCACGTAGCCGTCCTCGCGCAGCGTCCGCAGGGCGCTGGCCGCGGTCGTTCGGCCCAGGCCCGCGAGGAGGGCGAGGTCGCGGATGGACGCGGCGACGGTGCGCTTGCCGGTGTGCAGGGTGAGGTAGGCCAGGGCGGTGAGGATCGTCTTCTCCGACGTCGCCCGCTCGCTCCGACCCCACCGGCCCGGGCTCACCCGGAACCGCTCGAGGAGGGCGCTGACGGAGCCGACGAGGCTCTCCAGCTCCGCCAGGTCGCTCGGCTCGCGCTCGGACGGGAGAACGGCGTGCAGCGCCGCGTACTGAAGCGCCTTCTCCCACTGCCGCGCCAGGCGCTCGGCCGCCTCGTCGCGCGAGCGCGGGCGGCGGTGGCCGCGGCCGGTGTTCTTGGTCCGGTAGTGCTCCATCCCGGGAGCGGTCCGAGCGGCGTGCTCGACGTCGGTCAAGGACCAGCCGGCGTGAGCCGCGGAAAGCAGGCACATGAACGCCGTCCACGACGGATTCGCACCGCCACCAGCCGTCGCCATGTGCCCGGCACCGGCCGCGCTGAGCTGGCGGTGCGCCCGATGCTCGGTGGTCGGGGCGGCCGGTGCCGGGCACATGGCGACGGCTGGTGGC
>NZ_PSWH01000064.1:0-5824 GCF_002932105.1 Rathayibacter sp. AY1C1
GGACAACGGAGCCGGTACCCCGCCTGTGGAGGGACGGACCGCCGGCGAGCGCGGGCTGGTGGCTCGGCTCAGGAATCGCGCGGACAGCGGTGTGCGAGCCCGCGCTCGCCGGCGGTCCGTCCCTCCACAGGCGGGGTACCGGCTCCGTTGTCCCGATCCTGGTCACGGGCCCCGGCCCGATGTCGGTGGTCGCTGATTCAATACAGGTATGACAAATTCGGGTGACGCGGTGCAGGCGGTCGAGGCGGTGCAGGCGGGCGAGACGGCGCAGACGCTCGACGCGGTGCGCGCGCTCGCCGGTCTCGCGGCGGGGCTCGCCCGCTCCTCGGCGCCGGTGCTGCTCGCGGGGGCCGTCGCCCTGCACACGGCGTACCGGGCAGCGCTGCTCGTGCCGGAGTCGTTCGCGCGGGGGAGTCGTCTCTCCCGGAGCGAGGCGGGAGACCTCGTGGAGCGCTCGATCCGAGCCGAGTTCGCGACGGCGCTCGGGATGTCGGAGCGCGCGGCGTCTCGACGTCTCGAGCATGCTCGGCTCCTCATCGAGGACCTCCCGGCGACCCGTGCCCTCCTGGCCGAGGCCCGGATCCTCTGGGAGGCCGGCGAGGTCGTCTGCGCCGCCGCCGCGACCCTCCCCGCTTCGTCGCGCGCGCCCTTCGACGAGCGGGCGGCCGCCGCGGCGCTCACGCAGACGCCCACCCAGCTCCGCCGGACCGTGGCGCGGTTGCGCGACGAGCTGCACGAGCAGCCGTTCACCGAACGCCACGCCCGCGCCCGAGAGGACCGCAGCGTGTGGCTCGGAGCCGAGGCCGACGGCATGGCCACGCTCTGCGCCCTGCTGCCGGCCCCGGTCGCGGTCGGCGCCTACAACCGTCTCGACCGCATCGCCCGCTCGCTCCGCGACGGGGCGGACGCGGCGGGGATCGGGTTCGGTGCAGGTGCGGGTGCAGGTGCAGGTGCAGGTGCAGGTGCAAGTGCAAGTGCAAGTGCGAGTGCGAGTGGGAGTGCGAGTGCGAGTGCGACTGCGACTGCGACTGCACAGAGCGGTGCTGGTGCCCGTGGCGATGCTCCGGTGGCAGTCGGCGCGCGGACGGACGCTGGTGCTGGTGCTGGTGCTGGTGCCGGGCTCGGCGCGGAGACGGGTGGCGGCGCCGGTGGAGACGCTGACATCTCCCTCGGCGACGGCCGGACGCTCGCGCAGCTGCGGGCCGACGCGCTCGTCGATCTGCTCATCGACGGCGACATCTCCGCAGACGGATCCTCGGGAGAAGGAGCGAGCGCCGTCCGTGCCTCGGGCTCCGGAATCCACGCCTCGGTCTCCGGAGTCCGCGCCGACGTGCGCCTCACCCTCGCCGCCAGCACCGCGGTCGGCCTCGACGACGCGCCGGCCGAACTCGACGGCTACGGTCTCGTCCCCGCCGACATCGCCCGGGAGCTCGTGCGCACGGCGGCCGCCTTCACGCGGGTGCTGACCGATCCGGACACGGGAGTGGTGACGTCGGTCGGCAGGACCCTCCGCGTCCCGCCCCCTCGGATGCGCCTCCAGCTGCAGCTGCGCGACCGGACCTGCCGGTTCCCCGGCTGCACCCGCGCGGCCTCGACGGCGGAGGCCGACCACACCCTCGAGTGGCGGAACGGAGGCGAGACCGCCCTCGGCAACCTGGCCTCGCTCTGCGTCGCGCACCACCACGTCCGCCACGGCGACCGCTGGACCTACACCCTCCATCCGGACGGCACCGTCGTCTGGACGACCCCCACCGGCCGACGGATCACCGACCGACCGCGGGCGCTGCCCGGGGCTCCGCTGCCGCCCACGCGACGACCGACGCCGCAGTCGGCGCAAGAACCGGAGCCGGAGCCGCAGCCGGAGCAGCAGCCGCACCCGCTGTCACCACGATCCTCGTCATCGCAGCTGAGGTCATCGCGACCGTCGTCACCTCGACCGTCGCCATCGGTGCTGTCGCCGACGCGGCCGCGGTTCGTGGACGCGCCTCCGCCGTTCTGATCCGCAGCCCGACATGCCGGGCGATTCGACACTCCGTCGGCCGCGAGGCGGTGAATCGCCGTGCCTGGACACGCCCAGGCGCCCTCGCGCTCTCTCACCTCCGGCGCCGCGAGGTCCGTCGGCACGTTGGCGCTTCGTCGAGCCTCGAGCTCCGAGCCCCGAGCTCCGAGCTCCGAGCCCCGTGTCCCGGAGCTCCGAGCCTCGAACCCCGTGTCCCGTCGTGCTTCGGCGCTTCGGGGCGCCGGCCACCGCGTCCCGGTCCGCCCGCGTCCCGGTCCGCCCGCGTCCCGGTCCGCCCGCGTCCCGGTCCGCCCGCGTCCCCGGTCCGCCCCTGTCCCCGGTCCGCTCCGTCCCGGTCCGCTCCGTCCCGGTCCGCTCCCGCCCCGCTCCGGCTGGCGGACGCCCCCGCCGCGCAGGAGAGCCGTCGAACTCGGGAGATCACGACCGGACGACCTCCACGTGGTTCACGTTCTCCGCCGCCCGCCGCCCCCCGCCCGCCGCCCGCAGCGTCCGTCGGCACTCTCCTGCCCCGTCCTCTCCGGCCCTGCTCTGTCCTCTCCGTCCACGTCCTCTCCTGCCCCGTCCGGTCAGGAGCGTCCCGCCGCGGCGACCGCTCCACGCCGCCCTTGCCTCCGCCCGTGCCCCCGCCCGTGCCGCCGCCCGACCTCACCGGATGCCGCTGCGCGCGAACCCCTGCACGAAGTAGCGCTGGAAGCACAGGAACAGCAGCACCATCGGCAGCACCGACACCATCGCC
Source organism: Rathayibacter sp. AY1C1 (assembly GCF_002932105.1). Classification (NCBI taxonomy): domain Bacteria; kingdom Bacillati; phylum Actinomycetota; class Actinomycetes; order Micrococcales; family Microbacteriaceae; genus Rathayibacter; species Rathayibacter sp. AY1C1. The sequence continues at coordinate 2,757 of NZ_PSWH01000064.1, forward strand.
AGCGCCATGCTCGCGCTGTAGTCAGGCGTCGACTGGCCCTTGAGGTAGAGCAGGCCGATCGGCAGCGTGAACAGCTCGTTGTCCTTCAGGGCGATCAGCGGCCAGGCGAAGTCGTTCCAGCTGCCGAGCAGAGTCAGCAGGATCAGGACGGCGATCAGCGGCTTCGAGAGCGGCAGCACGATCTGCAGGAACACCCGCAGGTGGCCGGCGCCGTCGATCCGCGCCGCCTCGATCAGCTCCTCCGGGATGGAGAGGAAGAACTGCCGGGCGAGGAAGATCCCGAAGGCCGCCGCCGCTCCGGGCAGGATCACCGACCAGTAGGTGCCGTAGATCTGCAGTCCGGTCACGAGCTTGAACTGCGCGACCATGATCGCCTGCACCGGGATCATCATCGTGGCCAGTGCGAGCAGGAACAGCAGGTTCCGCCCCGGGAAGCGCAGCCGCGCGAAGCCCCAGCCGGCCAGAAGGTTCACCACGACGGTGAACACCGTGACGAACGCCCCGATCACGACCGAGTTGACGAACCACTCGCCCACGGGGAAGCGCGCGAACACCGTCGCGAAGTTCTCGAACGAGATCTCGCTCGGCCAGAAGCGGGGCGGGCCGGGCGCGAACACCTCGCCGCGCGGCGAGAAGGCGATGACGAGCATCCAGTACAGCGGGAAGAACACGACCGCCGAGGCGACGATCGCGACGACGAGGCGGACGACGAGTCCGGAGCGGGAGCCGTCGCGGCGAGAGGGACGCCGGCGCGGGGTCTCGCGGGCGGTGGCCGCGGCGACCGCGGCGGGCGTGGTGACGGTGGAGGACGACATGAGGGCTCCTAGTCGACGAGGTCGCGCGTGCGGCTCGTGCGCCACTGCAGGTAGGTGAAGGCGAGGGAGACCAGCAGGATGACGACGCCGAGCGCGGCGCCGTAGCCCTGCTCTCGGACCTGGAAGCCGTTGCGGTACGCGTAGGTGCCGAGCACCGACGTGGAGAAGCCGGGGCCGCCGCCCGTCATCACGAAGACGATGTCGAAGACCTGGAACGAGGCGATCACGTTCATGATCAGCAGGAAGAAGGTGGACGGGCCGACCAGCGGCACCGTCAGTGCGCGGAACTGCTGCCAGCGCGTCGCTCCGTCGATCCGCGCGGCCTCGTAGAGCTCGGGCGAGACGCTCTGCAGGCCCGCCAGGTAGATCACCATGTTGAAGCCGATCCGCAGCCACACCGCGGTCAGCATCACCGAGATCATCGCCGCGGAGCCGTCCGACTGCCACGCGACCGGCGAGGCGCCCAGCGAGCTCAGCACCTTGTTCACGATGCCCGAGGACTCGCTGAAGATCGTGACCGCGATCATCCCGGAGGCGACGCCCGAGATCACCAGGGGCAGCACGATCACCGTGCGGAAGATCCCGCGCGCGGGCAGGACGGAGTTGAGCAGCACGGCCAGGCCGAGGCCGCCGGCGAGCTCGAGCGGCACGGTGACCGCGGTGAAGAGGAGCGTGTTGCCCAGGCTCTGCCAGAACACCGGATCGGCGCCCATCCGCAGGTAGTTCGCGAAGCCGACCCACTCGGGCGTGCCGAAGCCGCGCGACTCCTGGAACGAGAGCTGGATCGCCCAGAGGATCGGCACGAACAGGAACAGCGCCATCAGGAGCAGGTTCGGGCCGACGAAGCCGAAGCCGGCGAGGGCCTCGCGCCTGCGGGCCGACCGCGGCCGGGCGGAGGAGCCCGCCCGGCCGCGGAGGGTGGTGGCGGTCATCAGCTGGTCGCCTGCTGGATGGCCGCGTCGAGGCCGGAGAGGGTCTCCTCGGTGCTGCGTCCGCCGACGAACGCCTCCTCGAGCTGGTCCTGCATCGCGACGGAGATCTTCGCGAGGAACGGCGAGGTGAGCTGCTGCACGTCCCGCGGGGTGATCGTCGCGGCCTGCTCGACGAACACGGGCATCACGTCCGGGCGCACCGCGAAGTCGATCGACGCGGGGTCGATGTCGGACCGGGTGGGCAGCTCGTTCGTCGCCGCGCAGAACTCGGCCATGGTGTCGGCCTGCGTCATGAACGAGAGGAACTCGGTCGCGAGCTCCGGGTTGTCGGTGTCGGCCGTGGCGACGAGGGCGTTGCCGCCGAGGTCGGTCGCGCCGCGCTCGTCGACGGGCATCGGCGTGGCGGTCCACTCGAAGTCGGCGAGGTCGTCGATGTCCGGCACGAGGAAGGACCCGGCGAACGCCATCGCCGCGGTCTGCTCCGTGAAGAAGGAGTCGGCGTAGGTGGCGGACTTCACCGAGCTGGTCGGCGGGACCCAGTCGTTGTCGAAGAAGCTCTTCGTGAAGTCCAGGGCCTTCGCGCCCGCGGCCGAGTCGATCGCCGGAGTGGTGCCGTCCTCCTCCAGCAGCGTGCCGTCGGCCTCGAACAGCCAGCTCAGCCAGCGGGGCGTGCCGCCGAGCTGCCAGTTGTAGACGAACGGGTACTGCTCGGCGGGCAGGCTCGCGCGCAGCTTCGCGGAGGCGTCGGCGAACTCCTCCCAGGTCCACGCCTCGTCGGCGGTGGTCGGCACGTCGGTGATACCGGCCGCCGCGAGCAGCTGCGTGTTCACCAGCAGCGCCGACACGTCGGTCTGGTGCGGGACGCCGTAGGGCTTCCCCTCGAACGAGACGGCCTCCTGGAACGCGGGCGTGAAGGAGTCGAAGTCGTCGATCCGGTCGGTCAGGTCGAGCAGCTGCTCCTGGCTGGAGTAGACGCCGAGGTTGCCGTAGTCGACGCGGAACACGTCGGGGGCCTCGCCCGACGACAGCTGCGCGTCGATGTTGCTGAACATCTGGTCGTAGGGGACGACGTTGAGCTCGACGCTCGCCCCCTCGTGCTCGGCCTCGAAGTCGGTGATCAGCGACTCGAAGGCCGCCTGCTCGGACTCGCTGGCCCAGGTGGTGAAGGTGATCGAGTCGGCGTCGGCCGAACCGTCGCCTCCTCCGCCGAAGCCGCTGCAGCCGGTGAGGGCGGCGGTCGACGCCAGGACGGCGGCGAGGGGGATGAATCGTCTGCGCATGGGTGGTCTCCTGCTGTGAAGGGTCGGACGGGGGGCGGGGT
>NZ_PSWH01000065.1:0-3295 GCF_002932105.1 Rathayibacter sp. AY1C1
AGGGCACATGGTCAAATCTGGGTTACACGCCGTGCGTGTATTCAATTGTTCCGCTCCTCCCGAAGGAGGATGCGGGGTGCCCGTCTTCTGGGAACCACAAAGTGGACGCAAGCAATCTCTGACCACTCCTACCAGCCTTTACAACGGTATGAGTGTAGTGATTATCAAGTTATCGGCTTATTAGTACCGGTCAGCTCCGACAGTCTTTAGTCCTGTCTTCCACATCCGGCCTATCAACCCAGTCGTCTGGCTGGGAGCCTCTCCCCCGAAGGGATGGAAATCTCATCTCGAAGCCGGCTTCCCGCTTAGATGCTTTCAGCGGTTATCCGTTCCGAACGTAGCTAATCAGCGGTGCTCCTGGCGGAACAACTGACACACCAGAGGTTCGTCCATCCCGGTCCTCTCGTACTAGGGATAGATCTTCTCAAATTTCCTGCGCGCGCAGCGGATAGGGACCGAACTGTCTCACGACGTTCTAAACCCAGCTCGCGTACCGCTTTAATGGGCGAACAGCCCAACCCTTGGGACCTACTCCAGCCCCAGGATGCGACGAGCCGACATCGAGGTGCCAAACCATGCCGTCGATATGGACTCTTGGGCAAGATCAGCCTGTTATCCCCGAGGTACCTTTTATCCGTTGAGCGACAGCGCTTCCACAAGCCACTGCCGGATCACTAGTCCCGACTTTCGTCCCTGCTCGACTTGTCAGTCTCACAGTCAAGCTCCCTTGTGCACTTACACTCGCCACCTGATTGCCAACCAGGTTGAGGGAACCTTTGGGCGCCTCCGTTACTCTTTGGGAGGCAACCGCCCCAGTTAAACTACCCATCAGGCACTGTCCCTGAACCCGATTAGGGTCCGAAGTTAGATATCCAGAGTGACCAGAGTGGTATTTCAACAATGACTCCACGAACACTAGCGTGCCCGCTTCAACGTCTCCCACCTATCCTACACAAGCCACACCGAACACCAATACCAAACTATAGTAAAGGTCACGGGGTCTTTCCGTCCTGCTGCGCGTAACGAGCATCTTTACTCGTAATGCAATTTCGCCGAGTTCGCGGTTGAGACAGCTGGGAAGTCGTTACGCCATTCGTGCAGGTCGGAACTTACCCGACAAGGAATTTCGCTACCTTAGGATGGTTATAGTTACCACCGCCGTTTACTGGGGCTTAAATTCTCAGCTTCGCCTTGCGGCTAACCGTTCCTCTTAACCTTCCAGCACCGGGCAGGCGTCAGTCCGTATACATCGTCTTGCGACTTAGCACGGACCTGTGTTTTTAGTAAACAGTCGCTTCCCACTGGTCTCTGCGGCCATCGAACGCTCCCGGAGCAAGTCCGTTCACGCCTCAGGCCCCCCTTCTCCCGAAGTTACGGGGGCATTTTGCCGAGTTCCTTAACCACGATTCTCTCGATCTCCTTAGTATTCTCTACCTGACCACCTGAGTCGGTTTGGGGTACGGGCAGCTAGAACCTCGCGTCGATGCTTTTCTTGGCAGCATAGGATCACCGATTTCGACTTGCGTCTACCCATCAGATCTCAGGCTATATAAACGACGGATTTGCCTATCGTTCGCCCTACATCCTTAGACCGGGACAACCATCGCCCGGCTCGGCTACCTTCCTGCGTCACACCTGTTAATACGCTAAACGCACCAGCACGGGGTCGTACGCTAGGCCCAACGCTTCACCCCGAAGGGATCCATCAAAGGGATTCAGATACTTAGCACTACTGGATTGTCTTGGGCGGTTCTTCGCCGGTACGGGAATATCAACCCGTTGTCCATCGACTACGCCTGTCGGCCTCGCCTTAGGTCCCGACTTACCCAGGGAAGATTAGCTTGACCCTGGAACCCTTGGTCTTCCGGAGGACGGGTTTCTCACCCGTCTTTCGCTACTCATGCCTGCATTCTCACTCGTGTGGCATCCACGGCTGGTTCACACCGCCGCTTCACTCGCCACACGACGCTCTCCTACCCATCAACACGGCTGGACCACGAAGGCCTACCACTAATGTCAATGCCACAACTTCGGTGGCGTGCTTGAGCCCCGTTACATTGTCGGCGCGGAATCACTTGACCAGTGAGCTATTACGCACTCTTTCAAGGGTGGCTGCTTCTAAGCCAACCTCCTGGTTGTCTGTGCAACTCCACATCCTTTCCCACTTAGCACGCGCTTAGGGACCTTAGTTGGTGGTCTGGGTTGTTTCCCTCTCGACTATGAAGCTTATCCCCCACAGTCTCACTGCTGCGCTCTCACTTACCGGCATTCGGAGTTTGGCTGACGTCAGTAAGCTTTTGGGCCCCATCGGCCATCCAGTAGCTCTACCTCCGGCAAGAAACACGCAACGCTGCACCTAAATGCATTTCGGAGAGAACCAGCTATCACGAAGTTTGATTGGCCTTTCACCCCTATCCACAGCTCATCCCCTCCATTTTCAACTGAAGTGGGTTCGGTCCTCCACGACGTCTTACCGTCGCTTCAACCTGGCCATGGATAGATCACTTCGCTTCGGGTCTAGACCCTGCGACTGAATCGCCCTATTCGGACTCGCTTTCGCTACGGCTGCCCCACACGGGTTAACCTCGCCACAGAGCACTAACTCGCAGGCTCATTCTTCAAAAGGCACGCCGTCACCCCTACAAGGAGGCTCCGACGGTTTGTAAGCAAACGGTTTCAGGTACTATTTCACTCCCCTCCCGGGGTACTTTTCACCTTTCCCTCACGGTACTTGTCCGCTATCGGTCATCTGGGAGTATTTAGGCTTATCAGGTGGTCCTGACAGATTCACACGGGATTTCTCGGGCCCCGTGCTACTTGGGATACTCTTCACGCCATAACACCATTTCGACTACGGGGCTCGCACCCGCTCTGGCCAGGCGTTCAAACCTGTTCGTCTATGATGCGCTGTAACGTTCACCGGCCGGCAGACCGGAACGAAAAGTCCCACAACCCCGGCCATGCAACCCCTGCCGGGTATCACACATGACTCGGTTTAGCCTCTTCCGCGTTCGCTCGCCACTACTGACGGAATCACTGTTGTTTTCTCTTCCTGTGGGTACTGAGATGTTTCACTTCCCCACGTTCCCTCTACCCGCCCTATATATTCAGGCGGGAGTCACCAGGTCACCACAAGGGGCCTGGCGGGGTTTCCCCATTCGGAAATCCTCGGATCACAGCTCGTTTATCAGCTCCCCGAGGCTTATCGCAGATTACGACGTCCTTCTTCGGCTCCAGATGCCAAGGCATTCACCGTTTGCTCTTATGAACTTGCTAATCACATGAGTTAAGAACC
>NZ_PSWH01000065.1:3391-5354 GCF_002932105.1 Rathayibacter sp. AY1C1
AACTACAACTCGAAAAGTTGCAGATCCAATGATTTGCATGACCGCAGCCCGAAAGCCGCGCCATGCGAATCTTGTCGATCCACGACCGAAGCCGTGAATCTAAGATGCTCGCGTCCACTGTGTAGTTCTCAAAATACGGGCGGTATCCCTCTCCCACACACCCAGGCGTGAGAAAAAGATCCGGAGAGTCGACCCCGCCACCCGAAGGCAGCCGGCCCGGTCCCTCAGGACCCAACAGCGTGCATGTACCCGACTCCACCGCCCCGACGCGTTCCCAACCCGAAGGCTGTACTGACGCGAGACGATCTCACCGAGCACCTAGTTCAATGTTCCACCCATGAGCTACCAGCAAAGACATTCGCTTTGATCTGGCGCCTGGAACACCCTGCGGTGTCCAGATGCTCCTTAGAAAGGAGGTGATCCAGCCGCACCTTCCGGTACGGCTACCTTGTTACGACTTAGTCCTAATCACCGATCCCACCTTCGACAGCTCCCTCCTTGCGGTTAGGCCACTGGCTTCGGGTGTTACCGACTTTCATGACTTGACGGGCGGTGTGTACAAGGCCCGGGAACGTATTCACCGCAGCGTTGCTGATCTGCGATTACTAGCGACTCCGACTTCATGAGGTCGAGTTGCAGACCTCAATCCGAACTGAGACCGGCTTTTTGGGATTCGCTCCACCTTACGGTATCGCAGCCCTTTGTACCGGCCATTGTAGCATGCGTGAAGCCCAAGACATAAGGGGCATGATGATTTGACGTCATCCCCACCTTCCTCCGAGTTGACCCCGGCAGTCTCCTATGAGTTCCCACCATGACGTGCTGGCAACATAGAACGAGGGTTGCGCTCGTTGCGGGACTTAACCCAACATCTCACGACACGAGCTGACGACAACCATGCACCACCTGTATACCGACCTTGCGGGGCAACCATTTCTGGAAGTTTCCGGTATATGTCAAGCCTTGGTAAGGTTCTTCGCGTTGCATCGAATTAATCCGCATGCTCCGCCGCTTGTGCGGGCCCCCGTCAATTCCTTTGAGTTTTAGCCTTGCGGCCGTACTCCCCAGGCGGGGAACTTAATGCGTTAGCTGCGACACGGAGACCGTGGAAAGGTCCCCACATCTAGTTCCCAACGTTTACGGCGTGGACTACCAGGGTATCTAATCCTGTTCGCTCCCCACGCTTTCGCTCCTCAGCGTCAGTAACGGCCCAGAGAACTGCCTTCGCCATCGGTGTTCCTCCTGATATCTGCGCATTCCACCGCTACACCAGGAATTCCATTCTCCCCTACCGCACTCTAGTCTGCCCGTACCCACTGCAGGCCCGAGGTTGAGCCTCGGGTTTTCACAGCAGACGCGACAAACCGCCTACGAGCTCTTTACGCCCAATAATTCCGGACAACGCTTGCACCCTACGTATTACCGCGGCTGCTGGCACGTAGTTAGCCGGTGCTTTTTCTGCAGGTACCGTCAAGCCGAAGCCCTTCTTCCCTACTAAAAGAGGTTTACAACCCGAAGGCCGTCATCCCCCACGCGGCGTTGCTGCATCAGGCTTTCGCCCATTGTGCAATATTCCCCACTGCTGCCTCCCGTAGGAGTCTGGGCCGTGTCTCAGTCCCAGTGTGGCCGGTCACCCTCTCAGGCCGGCTACCCGTCGTCGCCTTGGTGAGCCATTACCTCACCAACTAGCTGATAGGCCGCGAGTCCATCCTTGACCGAAAAACTTTCCACCCGCACCCGATGCCGGGGCAGGTCGTATCCGGTATTAGACGCCGTTTCCAGCGCTTATCCCAGAGTCAAGGGCAGGTTACTCACGTGTTACTCACCCGTTCGCCACTAATCCACCCAGCAAGCTGGGCTTCATCGTTCGACTTGCATGTGTTAAGCACGCCGCCAGCGTTCGTCCTGAGCCAGGATCAAACTCTCCGTAAAAAAATTACGACCCCCAACCCCGAAGAGAAGG
>NZ_PSWH01000066.1:0-5049 GCF_002932105.1 Rathayibacter sp. AY1C1
CGTCAGGCGGGGCGGCGGAGGGCGGTCTCGACGAGCGAGACGAGGCCGTGCGGGCCGAGCTGGCCGGCGAGCAGGTCGAGCGGAGTGGGGACGGGCAGCGCCGAGGCGGCGCGGCCGAGGCGGGAGGCGGGCACGGGGGCGGCCTCGCGCTCCTCCGGCTCCGGGTCGGCGAGGGCCAGCGTGACAGTGGCGGCCACGTCCTCGACCGCGCGGACGCAGCCGAAGCGGACGATCCGCTCGTCGTCGATCAGGGCATCGCCGTAGCCCGCGCGGAACGCCGAGCGCTGCACGTCGCTGATCGGCCGCGAGTAGATGACGCCCAGCTCGATCAGGAGCAGGTCGGCCTCCCGCGGGGCGACGGTGGCCTCGTCGAAGTCGATCAGCCAGGGGCGGCCGCTCTCGTCGATGACGACGTTGCCGGGATGCGGGTCGCCGTGGAGGGGCACGCGGGAGGTGGGCGTGCGGGCGCGCTTCAGCCGCCGCTCAGCGCCGGCGAGGGCGTCGAGGCGGGAGCGGTTCGCGCGCCACAGCGCGGTGAGGCGGGGGCGGGGCTCCGGCCGCGCGTCGATCCTCTCGTCGGTCTCGGCGAGGAGGTCGGCGAGCGGACGGCGGACGCGGCGGATGCCCCGCCGCACGGGAGGCGCGAGGGTCGGCGGCTCGGCGTCGTGCACGGAGCGCAGGACCGCGCCGAACCCCTCCCAGTCGAGGGCGTCCTCGCCGGAGTCGACGGCGTCCTCGCCGAGGATCCACGGCGCGACCGAGACCCGCAGCCCACGGTCCTCCACCCAGGGGCGCCCGTCGGAGGCGCGGTGCGGCGCCGCGACGCCCGGCACCCCCGCCTCTCCCAGCGACGCCGAGAGCGCGAGGCCGAAGCGCCCGTCGCGGGCCGACGCCTTGACGCTCCACAGCGCCCCGGAGCCGTCGGCCGCGCACCAGACGCGCGCTCCGTGGTCGAGTCCGCCGACGACGGGCTCCAGGTCGACGAGGCCGACGCCGAACTCGCGGCGCACCAGAGAGCGCGCCCAGGCGCCCGCCTCCTCGATCGTGTCCATCCCGCTCATGCTGACGCGCGGGCGCCCCGCGAGCAGGTGCTTGCGCGATCGGTGATCGTAGGCATGGGTGCGGGCTGAGCCGCGTCTCAGGCTCGGGCGGGGAAGAGGGCGAGCCGCTGCTCCGTCCCCTGCTGCCGGACCGTGAGAACGGGAGCCGTGAGCGCGTGACCGTGGTGGTAGCCCGTCACCGACTCGGGGGCGTCCCCGGCGGTGAGGGGCAGGAACGCGATCGGCGAGAGGTCCGCGTCGGCACGGAACAGCGAGAGCGCCCTCGCGGTGACGACGGCCAGCAGCACGGGGTCCGGCTTCGCCGCGCGCAGCGCCGGGAGGTCGACCGCGGCTCCGGCGACCGCGAGCGTCCGCAGCGAGGCCAGCGTCTCCGGAGTGTTCAGCACCGCGGTGACGCCGCCGTCCGGATGCTCGGCTCGCAGCCTCTCGAGCCTCGGCCGGGACCACCGCTCCTCGACGCGCCGCCGGAGCCCGAAGCCGAGCACCGCGACGATCACCGCGGCCACCGCGAGCACCACGCCCCACCCTCCGTAGAGCTGGAACGCCCGGGCACCCGACCACGCCGCCGCGACGACCACCGTCGCCCCGAAGAACGCCTCGCTCCCGAGCGACCGCAGCCGGGTCGACTGCACCTCCTGCGTCACGAGCGCTCCTCCGGGTCGGGCGGACCTCCGGGCGGGATCACGTCAGCGCATGATCCCACCGGCGCCTGCGGGTCGGGCGGGGATCCGTCGCGCGGAAGGCCGGCTCAGCGCCCGCGCCGCGCCCGCGGATCGGTGAGGAGCCGGACCGGGGGGAGGTCGGCCAGGTCGGGGGACACGAAGCCCAGCACGTCGGAGTGGTGGTCGGCGGAGGCACGGCGGAGGAAGGACCAGCACTTGAGCGAGGACGGGCGCCGGTCGAGGGGGAGGGGAGCGGCCTCCACGATGACCACGGTGGCGGAGCGGTGCAGGATCCGCACGGGCACGCGGCTCTCGCGGCCGTCGACGGTCCAGCTGGAGACGCCGCGGATGCGGCCGTCCTCGCGGTCGACGCCGACGGTGAGGACGCTCCGGAAGTCGTCGGACGCGGCGCCCATGCCGATCTGGAAGTCCCCGTCGGCGCCGTCGAGCACGAAGGCGACGTCGAGTCCGCGGCGGTGGCGGACGGTGAAGGTGGCGAGCAGGGGACCGCTCCCGAACCTCGGGGCCTCGTCGCGGGCCTGCCGGACACGCTGCTCCGCGTCGTCCCTGTCCATGGAGCCACTCCTGCCGTCCAGGCGGAGCGGGGCCCGCGCGCCCGTCGAGCCTAGGGGGAGCGGGGCGGCGTCAGCCCGCGCGAGGCAGCGTCACCCGGAACCGCGCTCCCACCGGTCCCTCCTGCGCCACCAGGTCGCCGCCGAGCGCCCGGGCCAGCCCGCGCGCGATCGGCAGGCCGAGGCCCGAGCCGCCGTCGGCGCGGTTGCGGGCGTCGTCGAGGCGGACGAGGCGGTCGAAGACGCGCTCACGGTCGGCCTCGGCGATGCCGGGGCCGTCGTCGTCGACGGTGATCGTGACGGAGTCGGCGGCCGCCTCGACGGCGACGTCGATCCGGGAGCGGGCGAAGCGGGCACCGTTCTCGAGGAGGTTGCCGAGCACCTGAGCCAGCCGGTCGGCGTCGGCGCTGACCAGGAGCGGCTCGGCGGGCCGCTGCAGCTCGATCGCGAGGCCCGGGCGGCGCAGCTCCTGGCGCTCGATCGCGGCCTCGGCGACGACCGCCGGGTCCAGCGGACGCGACTCCAGAGCCAGGCCCTCGTCCAGCCGCGCCATCAGCAGCATGTCCTGGATGAGGCGGCCCGCGCGCAGCGACTCCCGCACGACGTGCACCGAGAGGCGCTCGCGCTCCTGCTCGCCGCCGTCGGCGCGGACGAGCGCGTCGGCGGCGGCCTGGATGCCGGCGACCGGCGTCCGCAGCTCGTGCGCGGCGTCCGAGACGAACGCGCGCATCCGCTGCTCCGCCGCGAGGGCCGTCGCCTCGGCGGCGAGGGCGCTGCGCTCGGCCTGCTCGAGGTCGTCGAGCATCTCGTCGAACGCGGTCGCGGTGCGGCCGAGCTCGGTCCGCGGACGGGAGGGGCGCAGCCGCCGCCCGCGGTCGCCGTGCGCGATGTCGCGGGCCACGTCGGTCATCCGCTCGAGGGGCCGGAGGGTCGCGCGGACCACGACGATCAGCGCGAGGGCGGCCAGCAGGAGGAACACGGCCGACGCGGCGAGCAGGATCCCGTTCAGCTGCGCGAGGGTGCTGCCCACCGATCCGGCCTCGCTGGTGAGCTCGAGGCGGGTGCCGTCGCTGAGGGTCGACTCGAGGGTGATCAGCTCGTCGTCGGCGGCGACGCTGCTCGAGACGACGGTGACGGCGGCGGACGCGGCTCGGGGCGGGACGGCTCCGGAGGAGGAGCTCGTGCCGGGAGGCGACGGCGGCTCTCCGAGCTGGTCGGCGGCTCCCGGGCCCAGTCGCAGCTGCTCCGGGCTCGGCCCGGCCACGACGTCCTCGCCCTCGGGGCTCGTGATCCGCACCGAGACGCCCTGCGCCGAGAGTCGCGAGGCGAGGGCGTCGTCGGCGATCGTGCCGACCAGCGCGGCGGCGGCGGAGGCGCGGTCCTGCAGCCGCTCCTCGATCTGGTCGCGGAGGCGCTCGCCGAGCACCGCCTGCACCGTCGCCGAGAGGGCCAGGAGCAGCACGGCCAGCAGAGCGAGCACGGCCAGGACGGTGCGGAGGCGGAGGGAGCCGGTCCGCAGGGCGCCCGGCTGGGAGCGGCTCACGCCTCCACCCGGTAGCCGAGGCCGCGGACGGTGTGCACGAGGCGGTCGCCGTGCGCCTCCATCTTCTTGCGGAGGGAGCTGAGGTGCACCTCGACGAGGTTCGGGTCGACGTGGTCGTAGCCCCAGACCTGCGTGAGGATCTGGGTCTTGGTGAGGGTGCGGCCGCGGTTCCCGGCGAGGAAGGCGAGGAGGCGGAACTCGGTCGCGGTGAGGTCGAGGGCGACGCCGCCGCGGCGGGCGCGGCCCGACTCCGGGTCGACGACGAGGTCGCCGATCTCGACGACGGACGGGATGCGGCCGCGGCGGCGCAGCACGGCGGTCACGCGCTTGACGAGCTCGGCGAGCACGAACGGCTTCACCACGTAGTCGTCGACGCCCTCGTCGAAGCCGCGGAGGCGGTCGTCGACGGCGTCGCGGGCGGTGAGCATGATCACCGCCGCGTCGCTGCTGCGGCGGATCCGCTCGGCGAGCACGATGCCGCTCGGGCCGGGGAGCATCCAGTCGAGGATCACCAGGTCCGGAGCGAAGGTGCTCAGCTCGCGGGCGAGGTCCTCGCCGGAGACGAGACCGCGGACCGTGAAGCGCTCGCTGCGCAGCGCGGTCTCGACGGAGGAGCGGATGGCGTCGTCGTCCTCGATGAGGAGCACGCGGGCGGAGGAGGGCATGTGGTCGAACCTAGGGGCCGCGGATCGGGGCGCACCCGGCGTCTGCTGTGGAGGGTCTGTTCTTAAGTCCGGCTTCAGATTCGCCTTCGAATCTGAGATGGAACCGGCCGCAACCGATCCCGAACGGGGTCGGCACCGGGCCGGAACGAGGAGACACCCATGACCGAGTCGACCACCCCCGCCGAGAAGGGCTCGAGCTTCGGGCCGCGCCGTCCGAAGAAGCGCGCCCTGACCATCGGCATCGCTGTCGGCGCCCTCGGACTCGTCGCGCTCGGCTCGACCGCCGCGTTCGCCGCGACGCCGTCGAGCACGCCGACCTCCAGCGCCACACCGCTGCACTCCACCTCGACCGGTGCGCCGTCCACCGGTGCGCCGTCGACCGACGCGCCCGCCGAGGGCACCGCTCCCACCCCGCCCGGCCCCGGCCGCCCCCGCCCCCGGCCCCGGCCTCCCGGCGCCGCCCGTGCTCGTCGCCGGGCCCGGCCCCGCCCCGGAGCGCGGCGTCCGCCGCCTGCTGCCCCTGCGCCCGCGCGTGTGGCTGGGCGG
>NZ_PSWH01000067.1:0-4905 GCF_002932105.1 Rathayibacter sp. AY1C1
CGAGACCAGCCGTGCCGCTGAGCTCTTGCGCTCGATGCCGGGCTTCGGTCCGCTGCTCGCGGCCGAGTTCCTCGCATCGACCGGCGCTGACCTCAGCGTCTACGTCAGCGCGGACCGGCTCGCCGGCGTTGCGGGCCTCGCCCCGGCGCCGCGCGACTCGGGCAAGATCAGCAGCAATCACCACCGGCCACGCCGCTACGACCGGCGTCTGCTGCGCGCCTGCTACCTCGCAGCGATGGTCAGCGTGCAGCAAAAGACCGAATCGAGAGGGTTCTACGACCGTAAGCGCGCTGAGGGGAAGTCGCACAAGCAGGCGATTCTCGCTCTTGCGCGGCGCCGCCTGAACGTCATCTGGGCGATGTTCCGAGACGATCGACCCTACGATCCGCCTTCGCTCTCCGACGGTGCCTTTGAGGAAAGCGCAGCTCCGTCGCTGGCCCCAAAGGCCCGCCAAACCGTCGCTGCTACAGCAGCTCTCGCTGTAGATCACATGGGTCTAGGGCTGGTTGTGGCCTCCTACGCCGCTCGCGAGTAGCAGCGGGTGAACGGCGTACGAGACCAGCAGGATCCCGGCTGTGAATGCCGATGCGAGCATCAGGGCACCCCAGAACGATCGTCTGACCCTGCGGGCGAGAGTCGCGCACACCAGCCCAACGCCTGCACTCGCAAGAGCGACAGTGCATAGCGTGAGGTAGCCCGAAACGAGTTGCGCTCCGTTCCAGCAGAGTGCGCTCGCAGGGAAGAGCCAGCGATCCGCCGCGCCTCCGTCTTCGAAGCGACACGCCTCGTCTGGTTGCCACGTTCCCCGAAGGCCTGCGACGAAGTTCGCGCAGAGAGCGAGAACCACGAGCACGATTCCGAGGATGCCGAGGAGGAAGCCCGGGATCCGGCCTGTCGAGGACTTGGCCGGCTCCTCCTCGGGAGTGCTCGGCAGCTCCGCCGGATCCGTCGACGTCACCAGTCGTCGCCCAGCATGCGCAGGGCGTCTTCCTCCGACCGAGGCTCTCTTGGATCACCAGTGGATCCGAACTCGCGTGGAGGCCCCGACAGGAAGAGAAGGGCGGTGAGGACGAGGACCGACACCGCGGCGCTGCCCGCGAGCAGCATGCCTACGAGGGGAGCGAAGGACACGGTTCCGCTGCTGAGTGGATCACGGTCGGTGGTGGGCTGGGAGAACGCGTCAGCGGCGAGGCTCACCACGACGATGACGCCGATAACGCTTGCTGTCGCCCAGATCAGCCGTGCACGGACACCAGTGCTCTTAGGGTCCCTGATCACGACCATCCAGACGAGCCCGATCGCGGCGGGCAAGAGCACTCCAGCTCCAGCCGCGGCAGTCATACCTGGCCCTCGTCAGTTGCCTGGGGCTCGGCTGTCGGGCGGTCAGTTCGCGTCATCGTTGCCCATCTCGTGCACGATTCGGCCGTCGCAGCCGGCCTGGGTCCAGTCGTAGGGGCCGGTGGAAGTGAGGTTGGTGCCGTAGAGGGCGGTCCACGCCTCGCTGTCCGCGGCCGGAAGTCCGGAGCCCTGGTTCTCGGGCGAGCGTTCCCACCACAGCTGGAAGGTGTAATCGTGGCCCTCCTCGCGCATGCAGGCGGCGATGCGCAGCTGCATATCGACCCAGGAGACAGCGTTGGTGAGCTCGTCGCCGACGAGGCTTGCCGGGTAGGTGAAGTCATCCGGTGTATCGGAGTCGTCGTAGAGGCGGGCACCCCACTGGTCGTACCGGTGCCCGTCGGGGGCTGCGGTCGGAGTCGGTTGCTCGAACGGCATTCCCGGCTCTCGAGCGGCCGGCGCGGACGAGGGAACGGGCGACGAGGACACGTCTTCCGCGATCACAGGCGGGTTAGCTGCCCGTGCGGCGGCGTAGCCGTCGTCGTAGTCCTGAACGGCCGACGTTGCGTTGACGACAAGGACGGCGCCGAAACCTGCTGCGAGCAGCAGGCCTGCCGCGGCAAGGGCGATCGCGGCGCGAAGGCGTGTGCTGCCTCGAGGGCGGAGATCAGTCACAGCGTCACCTGGCTTTCAGTCGGGCGCCGTGCGATCGACCAGCAGAGGACTGTCGCGAGCAGGACGAGTCCCTGCGCGTTCCCCAGCAGAAGGAGAACGAGATCGAGAGAGGACACGGACGACACGAGCACGGGGACCGTGGCGCTGACGTACCAGAGCGCGTCGACGGCGATGGTGGGAAGAACGGAGACGGCGACTGCTCCCAGCACGGCGCCGGCGCTCCGTGTCCGGTGGTGCAGGAGTAGCAGCAGCGCGAGCGCGGCGGCGGCGGTCGCCGCATAGACCGGCGCCACCGTGTCGAACGGCATGGGGCTCTCGGTGGCCAGGCGGATGCTCGCCCACCCGCCGAAGACGACGGAGGCGAGAACAAGCACGAACACGACCGCCCAGAGTGCAGTGGAGAGCGACCCGACCCGCGCGTTGAATAGAACATCCGCGCTGCCCTCGTGCAGACGGGCACGGCGCCACAGCAGATCCGAGCCGACACCCCGGAGGGTGCGCGACCTGATCTGATGAGCGGTGCGGGCGGGAACCTGTTCTGCTTCCTGCGCCCACCTGGTGTGCTCGAAGAGGTCGGAGGCGATCTCATCCGCCCGCTCGACAGCGAAATGCGGATCCAGCCCGCGTGTGTAGAAGCGGCACCAGCGCAGCGCAGCGCCTGTTGAGCGGCGTACTGCCGCCGACGACCGGGCGCTCATGCCGTTCCGCCCACGATGAAGGCCGCGCGGCCGATGGCGCTCGGTCGGGCGGCAGCGGCCGCATGTGCAACTGCGCGTCCCTCGCCCGTCACCTCGTAGCAGCGGCGCGGAGGGCGACCCTGCGCATTCGCCTCCGCCTTGTCCTCCCACGACGACGAGACCAGGCCGCGCTCCTGCATCCTGCCCAGCGCCTTGTAGAGCGTGCCGTGCGCGGTGAGTGGGCGGCCGTCGCCGGTGGCGAGCAAAGCTGCAAGGGCGAAACCGTGCATCGGCTCGCCTACGTCGATGAGCGCGTCCAAGAGGTCGAGCTCGAGGGGGAGGACAGCTCCCTGCTTCCGTCTGGGCATGATCGAAGAATAGGAAGATAGGGGTTCGAGGTCAAGAGCGGATTGGAGGCGAGGCGAGCCCTTGCTCACCTCCCTCCACAAGACGGCGTGACCGGCGTCGGCACCAGCGCGCCGTCGCGGCAGTCGATATGGACTGCTCGAGTCAGAGCGCAGACAGCGCTGGTCCGTAAGGGGCGGCCCCTCGGGGACGGAATCGCACTGCCCTGCTCAGCACACGACCGAGGATCGGATGATCTGGAACGCCAGGCTCGCGATCACGACGGCGAGGAATGTGATGGGCGGCACGGGTATCGCAACTGGTACAGCCCTCCGCCGAACGAGCATCAGGCTCGCGGCGAGGATCAGCGCGAACGCCGGGGTCGCATAGGCCGCAACGAAAACGCCAAATTGACCCCATCCATCGGCGGAGGAGAGGTTGTCGTTTTCGCGTGCCATCTCCCAGAACGCAGCGCCTAAGAACGCAACGAACGTGAACACCGCTGCGCCCAGAATGCCGACCGTGAGAAGAGTGAAAGCCAGAGCTCTTGAGTGGCCAGTCGCCCGGTTCCTCTCAGAGGCGACCCACACGCCTGTAGCGATGACGACGATGGCTACGGCGTACCAGTACGCCTCGGCGGGGACGTATCCCGGACTGAAGCAGTCCCCGAGGACCCTGCCCAGAGTCGGGAGGGACGCCACGAACTGCAGCAGGAGCGCCGCGACCACCACCAGGATCAAGAGCACCTGGCCGAGTACGCGAAGCACCCGTAAGGAGGCGGGGAGCGATCTTGCGCTGCTGGAGCCCATTCATCCCCCCGGGAAGCACCAGCACCGACCGCCAGTCAATCGATTCTGCCTCACTCGACGAACCACGCGGAGACGGAGGTGGAGGACCGCGAAATGCAAATCACGTCCGGGAATCTCGATTACGGCAGCACCCTCTACTACGTCCATTGGACCGGCTGGGCGCACGCCGCCGTTTCGCCCGAAGGGGAGCGCGAGGGGGACGCCCCTCGCGGCCGGACCGAAGGTGAGGAGGCGAACACGAGCAAAAGCTCGCGGCCTGGGGTTACGCGCTCTCCCCGGTCGAGCTGGTCGTCACCGCCGACACCAAGGTCGCGGGTCAGGACGCCGGGCGGACCATGCGGATCTCTCTGATGCCGCCTTCGATCTTGACGGTCCCAGTGGGGGCGAACCCGCTCTTGCGGTAGAACGCCTGCGCCCGCGGAACGGGGTCCCCGACCCAGAGCGCTGCGGGCTCGCCAGGATCGATCACTGCGTTCAAGAGAGCCTCGCCTGCTCCGGTTCCGTGGTGTTCCATTGCGACGTAGAGGACGTTCAAGTGCCACGTCCATTCCTCACCCTCGGTGGGATTCGACATCGCAATGCCGAAGATGACGCCCTCGCGTTCCGCAACGGCGACTCGAATGTCGGCCCATCGCTCGTCTGTCAGAGCACCGATCCAGAATCGTTCCCTTGATTCGAGCAGGTCGGGAGCATCGAGGACATCGTCTGACACCAGGGTTCCGCGGTAGGTGTCTCGCCAGGACGCGACATGTACCAACGCCATCGCTTCCGCATCGGCTGGCCGGGCCGGTCGAACCAAGAAGTCGCGTTCCATGCGCCCACGCTACTCAGCAGACGGGCACGGGGGTTGCCCAAGGAGCCGGCTACGCCCTGCCGGACGGAGCCGGCCGGAGGAGCCTGCGGCGCTGTTGACAACCTGATTGAGATTCTTCACCTCTCCGCGGTTTCAACCTATCTCGCTCCGTCGGCTGCGTGCCGTCTCTCTCGGACGCGGTCGCATGCTCCCTTATTTCGCCCGAGAGAGCCGTCCCTCCGCCGACTCCACTCAATTGGTTTTCACTCGC
>NZ_PSWH01000068.1:0-1841 GCF_002932105.1 Rathayibacter sp. AY1C1
GCACTCGGGAGGCGGGACGCTCCTGAGGCGTCCCGGCTCCCGAGTGCCGGGGTGGTGCAGGGGGTGGGGCTGGTGATCCGGGATCAGGAGGCGGCGATCGCCTCGGTGACCGCGGAGCGGGCGTCGACGGCGCTGTCGGCGGCGAGAGCGAGCTCCGCGTACCGCTTGGCGTCGTCGAGGGTGTGCTCGGCCAGCTCGGCGCGGACGTCGGCGAGAGCCGACGGCGACATCGAGAGGGTGGTGGCGCCGAGGCCGACGAGGACCACGGCGAGCAGCGGGTCGGCGGCGGCTTCTCCGCAGATCCCGACGGGCTTGCCCAGCGCCGCTCCCGCGCGGCCGACCTCGCCGACGAGGCGGAGCACGGCCGGGTGCCACGGGTCCTGGAACGCCGAGACCGTGCCGAGCATGCGGTCGGCGGCGAGCGTGTACTGGGTCAGGTCATTGGTGCCGATCGAGGCGAAGTCCGCGACTCCGAGGATGCGGTCGGCGAGCAGGGCGGAGGAGGGGACCTCCACCATCACTCCGGCGGTGCGGATGCCGAGCTCCCGCGCCATCGAGGTGAAGTAGCGGGTCTCGTCCACGGTCGCGACCATCGGCGCCATGACCCAGAGGTCGGCGTCGGTCGCGGCATCGGCCTGGGCGAGGGCGGTGAGCTGGTCGCGGAGGATCTGCTCGCTGGCGCGGAGGGCGCGCAGTCCGCGGAGACCGAGGGCCGGGTTCTCCTCGTGGTCGTCGTTGAGGAAGCTCAGCGGCTTGTCGGCGCCGGCGTCGAGCGCGCGGACGACGACCTTGCGGCCGGGGAACGCGGCGAGCAGGCGCGTGTACTGCTCCGCCTGCTCGGCGACCGAGGGCGCCTCCTTCGCGTCGAGGAAGAGGAACTCGGTGCGGAACAGCCCCACTCCCTCGGCGCCGAGCTCGACCGCGTTCGCAGCGCCGTCGGCCGAGCCGAGGTTCGCGAGCAGCGGCACGGCATGGCCGTCGGCCAGCGCGCCGGGGACGACCGGTGCGGCGAGCATCTCGGCGCGCTCGGCGATCGAGGACTTCGCGGCGCCGATCTCGGCGTCCGAGGGGTTCACCGTCACGACGCCGGAGGTGGCGTCGAGGATGACGAGCTGGCCGTCCCGCAGGTCGAGGGCGCCGGTGGTGCCGACGATGGCGGTGATCGACTTCTCCCGGGCGAGGATCGCCGTGTGCGAGGTCGGTCCACCGTCGCTGGTGATCAGGCCGAGGACCTTCTCGAGGTCGAGCAGCGCCGTGTCGGCCGGAGCGAGGTCGCGGGCGACGAGCACGAACGGCTCGTCCGACTCGGGGACGCCGGGAGCGGCGACGCCGCGCAGGTGCGCCACGACGCGCTGCGAGACGTCGTCGAGGTCGGTCGCGCGCTCGGCCATGTAGCCGCCCATCGCCACGAGCAGGTCGCGGAAGCCGGCGAAGGCCTCGTGCACGGCGCGCTCCGCGGTCTTGCCCCCGGCGATCCGCGCCTTGACGTCGTCCGCGAGGGACGGGTCCTCGGCCATCAGGGCCTGGGCGTCGAGGACGTCCTTCGCCGAGCCGCCGGCCCGCTCGCCTCGGTGGCGGATCGTCGCGGCGGTGGCGGACAGCGACGAGACGGCGCGCTCCTCCTCCTGGGCGACGCTGCGGGTGCTGGCGGTGTCCTCGGGTTCGGGCAGCGGCTCCGGCATGCGCAGGACCGGCCCGAGGGCCAGCCCGCGTCCCACTCCGGTGCCCTGGAGCTTGGCGGAGGCGTAGGCGGTCTGAGGAGTGGACAGCGTCATGGGTGCTCGTTCCTGTCGTGCGGAGTGCGGGCGGGAGAAGAGGATGCGGGGGGCCGGGAGGAAGCG
>NZ_PSWH01000069.1:0-1508 GCF_002932105.1 Rathayibacter sp. AY1C1
GCGTGGTGGTCATCGTGCGGCTCCGGTCTCGGGGGTGGGTGTCGGGGTGGCGTCGGCGTCCGGCGCAGTGGTGCCGGAGTCGGCGCCCGGTGTGGAGTCCTGGACGCGGATCGACCCGCCCTCCTGGGCGATGCGGACCACGAACGGCTCGGCCTCGGGATCGCCGAAGGTCTGCGTCCACAGCTGACGGCCGTCGGCGGTGCGGACCTCGCGGGGCGCGTCGATCGCGCCTCCGTCGGCGTCCAGAACGAGGAGCTCGGTGTCCTCCGTGGTCGCCTCGAGGCGGACCGCCGTTCCCGCCGTCGTGGCGACGGACACGTGCCCGTAGCCGATCCAGAGGTCCAGCGGCTCGCCGGAGGTCTCGTAGCCGGGTGCGACCGTGACGCGCAGGTCGCTCGCCGCGAGCGTCGCGTAGCGGCCGGGAGCGGCGCTCGAGAAGCCGTAGGTGCCCAGCACGGGGAGCAGCTCGCGGTCGGTCGGCAGCACGGCGGCGCAGGCGGCCGTGACCAGCGCGACCGTCGCGAGGGCGACCAGCGCGATCGCGCGCCTCCGGAACAGGCCGGCGAGCACGATCACCACGGCGAGCACGAGCGCGGCCGAGGCGGCTCCGACGACGAGGGCCGTCGGCCCGGAGGCGGTGAGCGAGACCAGTGCGCCGGTCAGTGCGGCGGCGCCCAGGGCGAGCAGCGTGAGGCTCGCCCGCAGCCGGGGGTTCGCGGCGCGTCGGAGGCGCTGGCGCTCCAGGCGCGCGGCGGTGACGGTGGCGGCGGCGACTCGCGCCTCCTCCGCCCGGGCGCGGGCCGTCTCGCGGGCCGACGCGCTCTGCTGGGCGCGGAAGGCCTCCCGCTCGGCCCGCCAGGCCTCCTGGCGCTCGCGCCACTCGGCGACGGCCTCGGGGGACGAGGGGCGCTCGTCCTGCAGCCCGGGGTCGGGTGCGGGGTAGGCGGGAGCGGAGGGCGCGGGGTAGGGGAGCGTCGCGGAGGGGTGTGCGGACGGGGAGCCCTGGGCCGGGTGAGCGGCCGCGTCGTCCGATCGCCGGCTCCGCCGCACGATCCAGACCACGAAGGCCACGATCAGCCCGAGCACCACGAGCGACCACAGCGTCCGCCCGGTCGCGGGCGCCCAGGGCATCGCCCCGGTGTACGCGCCGCCGAGCGACCAGAAGCCCTGCGCCACCGGCAGCATCGAGGCGAGCACGAGGACGCCGATCCCGGCGTGCACCCGGTCGAGCGAGCCGCGGAGCAGCCGCTCCACCGGCAGGGCGCCGTCCTGGTCGGGCAGCAGCAGCCAGGCCGCGGCGTAGAGGAGGAGCGCGGGCCCGCCCAGCACCGCGACGACGAGCACGATCCCGCGCACGATCAGCGGGTCGATGCCGAGCCGGTCGGCGATCCCCGCGCAGACGCCGCCGATCCAGCCGGGACGGCGGGGCAGGTCGAGGCCGCGCAGCCAGAGCACGAAGCGGTTCTCGGGCGCGGGGGGCGGATCGGCGGGGCCGGGGGCTCCCGGGT
>NZ_PSWH01000007.1:0-129025 GCF_002932105.1 Rathayibacter sp. AY1C1
ATGTGTCTAAGAGACATATACCCGGCGGGCGGCCCTCGAGGGCGGAGGGGGCTACTCCGCGGTGGGAGCGTCGACGCCGGGCTCGGCGGTGGGAGTGGGGAGCGCGGTCCGGGCGGGGTCGGCCGTCGGGGTGACGGTCGGCGTCGCGGAGGGCGCGGGAGTCAGCGTCGAGTAGGCCTCGAGGGCGTTCGTCAGGACGGGGACGAGGAGCTCCTTGCCCTGCTCGGAGCCGTACTGGAAGTAGACGGGGAGCAGGCCGCCGGGAATGGTGTCGATGTCGTCCATCTGGACGGCCTCGGTGCTGTCGGGGCGGACCTCGGTACGGCCGGGGACGGCGTCGACGGTGTCGCTGGTGCGGCCCGCGGAGCCCTCGTACTGCACCTCGACGCTCAGCGCCTCATCGGTGGAGTTCACGAGCGTCACGATCAGGGTGCCGGCCTCGCCGTCGTCCGAGACGATCATCGCGTTGCGGATGGCGAGATCGCCGATCGTCGCGCCGACTCCGTCGCTCGGGTCGTAGATCTTGCGCGTCGCCTGCGGGGCGACGAGGTTGCAGCCGGCGGTAGCGAGGGCGACGCCGACCGCGAGAACGACGGATGCAGCGATACGCGCCTTCACAGGAACCTCCAGATCGTCGGCCCCGCTCGCCCCGGACAGGGCGACTTCACTGTGCACGAGCCGACACCAGGCTAGCGTAGCGAGCACCGCGGCTCCGCCCGTCCGGACTCCCGTCCCGCTCGGCGCGCATGGTAATCTGTCCGCCGCTGAAAGGACGTCGCATGCAGTTCGAGGTCGGAGAGACGGTCGTCTACCCCCATCACGGAGCCGCCACGATCGCCGAGGTGAAGACCCGGACGATCAAGGGCCAGGAGAAGACGTACCTGAAGCTCCGCGTCGCGCAGGGCGACCTCGTCATCGAGGTGCCCGCCGACAACGTCGACCTGGTCGGCGTCCGCGACGTCATCGGCCGCGAGGGCGTCGAGCGCGTGTTCGAGGTCCTGCGCGCCGAGGTCGTCGAGGAGCCGACCAACTGGTCGCGCCGCTACAAGGCCAACCTCGAGAAGCTCGGGTCCGGCGACGTCGTCAAGGTCTCCGAGGTCGTCCGCGACCTCACCCGCCGCGACCGCGACCGCGGCCTCTCAGCGGGGGAGAAGAGCATGCTCGCCAAGGCCCGCCAGATCCTCGTCTCCGAGCTCGCCCTGGCCGAGAAGACCGACGAGGACGCCGCCTCCGTGCTCCTCGACGAGGTCCTCGCATCCTGAACGGTCCGGCCGGCGCGCCGACCGCGGCCGTCGTCGTCGTCGCCGCCGGCAGCGGCACGAGGCTCGGCCGCGAGCGCCCCAAGGCCTACGTCGACTGCGCGGGGCGGACGATCCTCGAGCGCAGCCTGCGCACGGTGCTGCTGCTCGCGGAGCCGGTCCAGATCGTCGTCGTGGCTCCCGCCGCCCTCCTCGAGGAGACGGCCGCTCTCGCGCACGCCGCCGGCGCCCCGGACGGCTCCGTC
Organism: Rathayibacter sp. AY1C1; assembly: GCF_002932105.1. Classification (NCBI taxonomy): domain Bacteria; kingdom Bacillati; phylum Actinomycetota; class Actinomycetes; order Micrococcales; family Microbacteriaceae; genus Rathayibacter; species Rathayibacter sp. AY1C1. The sequence goes on from NZ_PSWH01000007.1 coordinate 1,505, forward strand.
AGCGTCGTCGCCGGAGGCGCCAGCCGCCAGGAGTCGGTCGCTCGGGGGCTCCGGGCGCTCGGCCCGGCCGTGGAGACGGTGCTCGTGCACGACGCCGCCCGCGCCCTCACGCCCGTCGACCAGTTCGAGCGGGTGATCGCGGCGGTCCGGGAGACGCGCGGTGGAGTGATCCCGGGTCTGCCGGTCACCGACACGATCAAGCGCATCCGCGCCGACGGCGGGATCCTCGGCACGGTGGACCGCTCCGAGCTCGCCGCGGTGCAGACGCCGCAGGGCTTCCCGCGCGCGCTCCTCGACGAGGCCTACGCCTCGGCGGAGGAGGACTTCACCGACGACGCGGCGCTCCTCGCCTCGCGCGGCGGTCCCTCGATCGTCGTCGCCGGCGATCCGCTCGCCTTCAAGATCACCACCCCCTGGGACCTGGCCCGCGCCGAGCAGGTGCTCGCACCGCCGCCCGTCGTCGTCGTGCCGCGCGTCGGCATCGGCACGGACGTGCACGCCTTCGACGACGCGTCGCCGCTCTGGCTGGCCGGGCTGCACTGGCCGGGGGAGCGGGGCCTGTCCGGGCACAGCGACGGCGATCCGGTCGCCCACGCGATCTGCGACGCGCTCCTGGCGGCGGCGGGTCTCGGCGACATCGGCTCCCGCTTCGGCACGGCCGACCCGCGCTTCGCGGACGCCCACGGCGAGGTCTTCCTCCGCGCGACCCGCGAGCTGGTGGAGGCCGCCGGCTTCGCCGTCGGCAACGTCTCGGTGCAGCTCATCGGCAACCGCCCGAAGTTCTCGCCGCGGCGCGAGGAGGCGCAGAGGCTGCTCTCGGACCTGCTCGGCGCACCGGTCAGCGTCGCCGCCACCACCTCGGACGCGCTGGGCTTCACCGGCCGGGGCGAGGGGGTCGCCGCGACCGCGACGGCACTCGTCCTCCCCACCCCCGCTGTCGCCCGGTAGTCCCCGGGCGGAGCCGCCGACCCGGCCGGGAGCGGTCCGCCCGGTAAACTCGCCCGCGTGACTCTGCGACTGCATGACTCGAAGGCCCAGGCCCTCGTCGATTTCGTCCCCCTCCGCGAGAACGAGGTCGGGATGTACGTCTGCGGACCCACCGTTCAGTCCTCGCCCCACATCGGGCACCTGCGCTCCGCCCTCGCCTACGACCAGCTGCGCCGCTGGCTGGCGTACCGCGGCTTCCAGGTCACCCTGGTGCGCAACGTCACCGACATCGACGACAAGATCCTCGCCATCGCCGAGGACGCGCGGCGTCGGGTGCCCGAGGGCGCGCCGGTCGAGCAGTGGTGGGCCCTCGCCTACCGCGTGGAGCTCGAGTTCACCGCCGCGTACACGGCCCTCGGCATCCTCCCGCCGACCTACGAGCCGCGCGCGACCGCGAGCATCGCCGAGATGATCACGCTCATCCAGACCCTGATCGAGCGCGGTCACGCCTACCCGGCGCCCGACGACTCCGGCGACGTCTACTTCGACACGCGGTCCTGGCCGGACTACGGCTCACTCACCCACCAGCGCCTCGAGAGCATGGAGGCGGCGACCGACGCCGACCCGCGCGGCAAGCGCGACCCGCACGACTTCGCTCTCTGGAAGGGCGCCAAGCCGGAGGAGCCCGAGTCGGCCGCCTGGGCCTCGCCGTGGGGCGCCGGCCGCCCCGGCTGGCACATCGAGTGCTCCGCGATGTCGACGAAGTACCTCGGCACCCAGTTCGACATCCACGGCGGCGGGCTCGACCTGCGCTTCCCCCACCACGAGAACGAGCTCGCCCAGTCCAGCGCCGCCGGCCACGCCTTCGCCAGCTACTGGCTGCACAACGGCCTCGTGTCCGTCACCGGCCAGAAGATGAGTAAGTCGCTCGGCAACTCGGTGTTCGCCTCCGAGCTGCTCGAAGCGGCCCGCCCGCTCGTCGTCCGCTACTACCTCGGCTCGGCCCACTACCGCTCCACCCTCGAGTTCCACGACGGGGCCCTCGAGGAGGCCGAAGCGGCGCTGGAGCGGATCGAGGGCTTCCTCGAGCGCTCCCGCCGCCGCCTCGACGGCACGCGGTTCGCCGCGCTCGGCGAGCCGGTGGTTCCGGAGGAGTTCGCCGAGGCGATGGACGACGACCTGTCCGTCCCGCAGGCCATCGGCGTCCTGCACGAGACCGTGCGCGCCGGCAACGCCGCCCTCGACGCCGAGGACCTCGGCTCCGTCTCGGCCCTGCGCACCCAGGTGCTCGCGATGGCGGCCGTGCTCGGCATCGACCCGGAGGCGCCCGAGTGGGCGCGCTCCGACGACGAACCCTCGTACCGCGCGCTCAGCGTGCTGGTCGACCGCCTGGTCGCCGAACGCCAGACCGCGCGCGAGCAGCGCGACTGGGCGAGCGCCGATCGCATCCGAACCGATCTCGCCGCGGCGGGAATCACGATCGAAGACACCCAGACGGGTGCACATTGGAGTCTCGATGGCGAATAAGCCCGGCCGCCCCGGAGCGGTCCGAAAGAAGAGCAAGGGCAAGGCCGTCGGTTCCGGCGGTCAGGGCCGTCAGGCCCTCGAGGGCAAGAAGCCCACGCCCAAGGCCGAGGACCGGCCCTACCACCCCGCAGGCAAGGCGAAGCTCGCGCGCGAGCGCTTCGTCGCCGCAGGCGGCAAGGGCCGCCCCGGCGGAGCCCTCTCCGCGGCCGCCCGCGGACAGGGGCGCCCCGCTCCGTCGCGCAAGCCCAAGAGCGGCGACGACTTCGAGATGGTGACGGGCCGGAACTCGGTCCTCGAGGCGCTGCGCGCCAGCATCCCGGCCACCACCCTCTACCTGGCGACCCGCATCGAGATGGACGACCGGGTCAAGGAGGCGCTCAAGATCGCCACGGCCCGCGGCCTTCCCGTGCTCGAGGTCATGCGCCCGGAGCTCGACCGACTCGCCGGCCCCGACTCCGTGCACCAGGGCCTCGTGCTGAAGGTGCCGCCCTACGAGTACGCCCACCCGAGCGACATGCTCGAGCGCAGCGTCTCCCGCGGAGCGGTCCCCCTCCTCGTCGCCCTCGACGGCATCACCGACCCGCGCAACCTCGGAGCGATCATCCGCTCCGTCGCCGCGTTCGGCGGACAGGGCGTCATCGTCCCGCAGCGCCGCTCCGTGGGCCTCAACTCCGCCGCCTGGAAGACCTCCGCCGGAGCCGCCGCACGCATCCCCGTCGCGATGGCGTCCAACCTCACCGCCACGATCAAGGACTTCAAGCGCGCGGGCGTCTTCGTCATCGGACTCGACGGCGACGGCGACGTGATGCTCCCCGGCCTCGAACTCGCCGACCGGCCGCTCCTCGTCGTCGTCGGCAGCGAGGGCAAGGGCCTCTCCCGCCTCGTCACCGAGCAGTGCGACGCCGTCGTCTCCATCCCGATCAGCTCCGCCACCGAATCCCTCAACGCCGGGATCGCGGCGTCGGTCGCGCTCTACGAGATCTCCAAACTCCGCTCCGCCTCCGAGTAGCGCGGGCACCGGCACGGCGATCTGCGGCGTTGTCGTCGGGCGCGATACCGCCGGTATCGCTTCCTCCTCCGCCTTGCAGCTCACCGCGCCGGCACCCGCGCTACGGGTCTGGATGTCGGAGGCGCCGCCTGCGGCGAGCGGAGCGGAGCGCCGCCTGCGGCGAGCGGAGCGGAGCGCCGCCTGCGGCGAGCGGACCGAGTGCGCCGCCTGCGGAGAGCGAGCCGGGGGGATGCGGAGAGGGCCCGTGCTGACAGCGCGGGCCCTCTTGCGGCGGTGGGAGGGGTCAGACGTTCTTCGTCCAGTCGACGTCGGCGTCCTCGTCGGTGAGCTCGGCGTCGCCGGACTCGTCGAGGACGAGGTTCGGGAGGGTCAGCGCCTCGGTGGGAGGAGCTATCACCGTCGCCTCGTCGCGGCGGTGACGCAGGATGTCGTTCACGTAGGCGGTGACCGCCTCCGCCAGGGGGACGTCGCGCGCCTGCTGCTGCGACATGAACCAGCGGTGCTCGAGCAGCTGGTGGAACATCTCAGCCGGCTCCAGGCGACCCTTGAGATCGCGGGGGATCGAGCGGATGACCGGCTCGAACACCTGCGCCAGCCACTCGTGCGCCACCATCTCCTCGTCCAGGCCCTGCTTGTCGTAGGTCGCCGTGTACGAGTCGAGGTCGTTGAGCAGGCGCCGCGCCTGGTTCTCCTGCGCGTCCAGCCCGGTGAGACGGAGCAGCCGCCGCTGGTGGTGGCCGGCGTCGACCACCTTCGGCTGGATCCGCACCGTGGACCCGGCCTCGTCGGTCTTGATCGCGAGCTCCTCGATGTCGAAGCCCAGCTCGTTCAGCCGGTTCACGCGGTCGTTGATCCGCCAGCGCTCCGAGGTCGCGAACGACTCGGCACCGGTCAGCTCCTTCCAGAGGCTGCGGTACGCCGCGACGATGCCGTCGGAGACCGTGATCGGATCGAGGTCGTCGTCGACGCGACCGCCGGCCTCGAGGTCGAGCAGCTCGCCGGCGATGTTGACGCGGGCGATCTCCAGATCGTTCTCGCGCTGGCCGTTCGAGAGGCCGCCCGAGTAGAGCTGCCCGGTCTCCGCATCGACCAGGTAGGCGGCGAAGGCGCCGGCATCGCGCCGGAAGAGAGTGTTCGAGAGCGAGACGTCGCCCCAGAAGAAGCCGATCACGTGCAGGCGGACCAGGAGGAGCGCCAGCGCGTCGACCAGACGGGTCGCCGTGTCCGGCCGCAGCGTCTGCGAGAAGAGCGCCCGGTAGGGGAGCGAGAACTTGAGGTGACGGGTGACGAGCACGGCGGGCAGGGCCTCGCCCTCGTCGTCGGTGCGGTTCGTGATCACCGCGCCCGGAACCACGCACGGCACGTCGAGGCGCTGCAGCGTCTTCAGCATCTCGTACTCGCGCCGCGACATCTCGGCGGTCGTCTCCTTGACGGCGACGACGTGTCCGGAGAGGTGGGCGAAGCGGACCGTGTGCCGCGAGATGCCCTTCGGCAGGGCGGCGATGTACTCGTCGGGCCAGTCGTCGAGCCGCAGGTTCCACGGCAGGTCGAGCAGGGCCGGGTCGACGGTGGCCGAGGTGATGTTCAGGGAGCCGGACATGGTGCGCCGTTCGTGTCGCGTGTCGGACGGTGGGGAGCCGCAGACGACGCTGCCGCCGCCCTGGAGGGGACGGCGGCAGCGTGCGGTGCAGGAGGAGGCTCAGGAGAGGCGCTCGCCCGACTCCGCGTCGAAGATGTGCACGCGGTGGTTCGCGGTCACGTACACGCGGTCGCCCGCGGTCGGGTGCACGCGGCCGTCGACGCGCGCGACGATGTCGGTGCGGCGGCCCTCGACCTCGGTGTGGCCGTAGAGGTAGCCGTCCGAGCCGAGCTCCTCGATGAGGTCGACCTCGATCGGCAGTCCGCCGGGCTGGGTCGAGACGGTGACGTCCTCGGGGCGCACGCCGAGCGTGACGACCTTCTGGCTCGTCTTCGCGAGCGCCTCGCGGGCGATCGGGAGGACGGTGTCGCCGAACTTGACGCCGCCGTCGGTGACGTCCGCGTGGAACAGGTTCATCGCGGGCGAGCCGATGAAGCCGGCCACGAAGACGTTGTTCGGGTTCTCGTACAGGTCGCGGGGCGAGCCGACCTGCTGGAGGAGGCCGTCCTTGAGGACCGCGATGCGGTCGCCCATGGTGAGCGCCTCGGTCTGGTCGTGGGTGACGTAGACCGTGGTGATGCCCAGGCGGCGCTGCAGCGTGCCGATCTGGGTGCGGGTGGACACGCGGAGCTTGGCGTCGAGGTTCGACAGCGGCTCGTCCATGAGGAAGACCTGGGGCTTGCGGACGATGGCGCGGCCCATCGCGACGCGCTGGCGCTGGCCACCGGAGAGCGCCTTCGGCTTGCGGTTCAGGTAGGGCTCGAGGTCGAGCATCTTCGCGGCCTCGAGGACCCGCGCGGCGCGCTCGTCCTTGTTGACGCCGGCGATCTTGAGCGCGAAGCCCATGTTCTCGGCGACCGACATGTGCGGGTACAGCGCGTAGTTCTGGAAGACCATCGCGATGTCGCGGTCCTTCGGCGGCACGTCCGTGACGTTGCGGTCGCCGATGAGGATGCGGCCCTCGTTGACCTCTTCGAGGCCGGCGAGCATGCGCAGGGAGGTGGACTTGCCGCAGCCGGAGGGGCCGACGAGGACGAGGAACTCGCCGTCGCCCACCTCGAGGTTGAGCTTGTCGACGGAGGCGCGAGTGGCCCCGGGGTAGACGCGGGACGCGTGGTCGAAAGTTACGGACGCCATTGTTCTTGCTCCTTCACCGGCAGGTACGTGCCGGACGATCCGAGTGAATGGAAGTGATGGTCATCATCGCGTGGGCGACTCCGACCAACCGTCACAGTATGCCACGGGGCCGACAGTCGTCGGTCGGGCACCGCGTATCCGTCGTTTGGAGGTTTCCCAGGGCTCGCGCGTAGGATTCCGGCGAGTCGCGCCCGGCGACCCCCTTCTTCCCCCTCTCTCATTCGGAGCGTTCTTGTCATGACCACCGGCGGAGCCAACGACCGTCTCTCGAAGAACCAGCGACGAGAGGCCGCCCGAGAGAAGGCGCGCCGCCTGCGCGAGCAGCAGAAGCGCCGCGACCGCGTGAGCCGCTTCGCCCTGCAGGGCGGGCTCGCCGCCGTCGTGATCGCGGTCGTCGTGATCGTGGTCTTCGCCGTCACCTCGAGCATCCGCCCCGCGGGCCCGGGCCCGGCGAACATGGCGAGCGACGGTGTCGTCATCGGCGAGAACATGGTCGCGCAGACGAGCGGCGCCGTCGCCGCCGACGGGACGCCCACCCCCAGCGCGCTCGACACCTCGGCCGGCACGGTCGACATCCGGGTCTACCTCGACTACCTCTGCCCCTACTGCGGCCAGTTCGAGAAGACCAACGGCGACCAGATCAAGGAGTGGGTGACCAGCGGTGCCGCGACGGTCGAGATCCACCCGATCGCGATCCTCACGACCCGCTCCAACGGAACCAAGTACTCGGAGCGCTCGGCCAACGCCGCCGCGTGCGTCGCGGACCGCTCGCCCGACTCCTTCTTCGACTTCAACTCCCTGCTGTTCGCCAACCAGCCGGCGGAGGGGACAGACGGACTCTCGGACGACCAGTTGAAGGACTACGCCTCGCAGGCCGGCGTCGAGGACACGGCGGCCGTGAACACCTGCATCGACGACCAGAGCTTCGTGAGCTGGGTCCGCGCCGCGACCGAGCGCGCCACATCGGGTCCGCTGCCCGGCACGGACGTGCCCGCTGTCACGGGCACCCCGACCGTCCTGGTCAACGGCGAGGCGTACTCGGGCTCGCTGACCGACCCGGACGCCTTCAGCTCCTTCGTGCTCTCGGCCGCCGCCGACTCCTACTCGTCGGCGACTCCCGCGCCCACCTCCTCCGAGACCCCGGCGCCGAGTGACACGCCCGCCTCGACCGAGGCCCCCGCGTCGACCGAGACGCCCGCGTCGACCGAGACCCCCGCTCCCAGCGACGCCCCGGTCTCCACCGAGGCTCCGGCCTCCTCCGAGCCCACTCCGGCCGCAGCGGGCTGAGCCCCGGACGCGCAGGAACCCCGCGCATGCAGAAGGCCCCGACCGCACACAGCGGTCGGGGCCTTCCTCTCTCCTGAGCCGACGACGGGACTTGAACCCGTAACCGCCCGATTACAAGTCGGGTGCGCTACCAATTGCGCCACGTCGGCAGGTGCGCTCGCGCGCCCGGCCACCCTATCGCGGGCCCCGGATCCGCCCGGATCGGGGCCCGCCGCGTCTCACGGTTCGAGGATGCTGAGGTGCCGCTCGGCGGGAGCGGGACGCTTGGGGCCGCCGATCTTCCCGTCGGGACGGCCGACGTAGAGCCAGCCGAGCAGCTCCTCGCCCTTCTCGAGGCGATGCGCCTTCCGCACGGCCTTGTCGCGCGTGTAGGAGCCGGTGCGCCAGAAGACGCCCCAGCCCGCCTCGTCGAGCAGCAGGCTCAGGAGGTGGGCGACGCCCGAGGCGACGGCCTCCTGCTCCCAGGCCGGCACCTTCGACTTCTTGACGCTGACCACGACGGCCAGCAGCAGGGAGGCGCGGTGCGTCTTCTCGATGTACTTCCGCGGGTCCTTCTTCGCCCCCGAGGCGACCGCGAAGCTGCGGCCGACCCGGTCGCGGGCGGCGCCGCGGATCTCGATGACCCGCCACGGGCGCAGCGAGCTGTGATCGGCGAGACGCGACGCCGCCGAGACGAACGCCGCGATCTCGTCGTGCCCCGGAGCCTCCGGCGTCACCCTCGAGCGCGATCGGCGCGCGAGGACGGCCTCGAGCACGGGGGAGGAGGACACGGTCACTCGCCCTCGGCCTGGAAGTTCAGGGCGATCGAGTTCATGCAGTAGCGGTCGCCGGTGGGCGTGCCGAAGCCGTCGGGGAAGACGTGTCCCAGGTGGGATCCGCAGTTCGCGCAGCGGACCTCGGTGCGGACCATGCCGAGGGTGCTGTCCTCGATCAGCTGGACCGCGTCCGGGTTCACGGACTCGTAGAAGCTCGGCCAGCCGCAGCCGGAATCGAACTTGGTGCCGCTCTTGAAGAGCTCGGCGTTGCAGGCGGCACAGGTGTAGAGGCCGGAGCGGTGCTCGTCGAGCAACTCGCCGGTCCACGGGCGCTCGGTGGCCGCTTCGCGCAGGACCGCGTACTGGTCGCGGTCGAGCTCCTCGCGCCACTCGGCGTCGGACTTGTTCACGGAATACGACGACATGGGTCTCCCTCGGAATCCTCGTCAGTGTACGGGGGCGGTCGCGCCCCTCCACCTGGTCCAACCCCCGGGACGACGGCTCCATTCCGCCTCCGCGGGCTCTGGAGGAGACTCCCCGCCGGCACGCCGCGACGCGGTTACGAGCCGTTCGGAGCGCCTCACCGGCGGCGGCCGTGGGCCTGCCTACCCTGGAGGAATGAGCAGGACGACGGACCCGAGGCCGGGCACCGGTCTGTCCGAGCGCGAGCTGCGGGTGCTCGCCTTCGAGCGCGAGTGGACGGCCCGCTCCGGGGACAAGGACGACGCGATCCGCTCCCAGTTCGGACTGTCGGCCGCCCGCTACTATCAGGTGCTCAGCGCGGTGCTCGCCTCTCCGGCCGCCCTCGCGCACGACCCGATGCTCGTCACGCGGCTGCAGCGCATCCGCGACCAGCGCGCCGGCGCCCGCGCCTCGCGACGCCTCGGGCGCCTCGAGTAGACGAGCTGCTCGAGTCCACCAACGGAAGGCCGGCCGTACCCCCGATGTCGAACACGCACCCGAGAGACCGCTTCGACGAGGTCCCGGCGACGGAGGCGCGCGTCGGCGCCCACCGCCGGCCGCCGGCCCCTCACGCCCGCGCCGTCGCGCTCGCCTGGGCCGCGCTCGCCACCGGAGTCATCGTCCTGCTCGGCTTCATCGGGCTGCTGGTCATCGACGACCGGGTGCAGTTCACGGACGTGTTCACTCCGCCCACCGCGACCGCGGAGGCGACTCCGACCGCTGCCGCGACGCTCGATCCCGAGCTCGCCGTCGCCGTCCTCAACGGCACCGCCACCGTCGGACTCGCCGCCAGCGCCGGCGACGCCCTGACGACGGCCGGCTGGAGCGTCCCGACCGTCGCGAACGCGAACACCGAGGACATCGCCGCCACGACCGTCTACTTCACCGACCCGGCGCTCGAGGGAGCGGCCCTCGGTCTCGTCGACTCGCTCGGAACGGGGACCGTCCTGCTCTCGCAGGACTTCGTCGAGACGGGCTCCGTCGTCGTGGTCCTGGGGGCCGATTACGCGTCCGAGCAGGGCTGATCGGGGCCCTCTGTTACGGGCACGTTTCCTCCGTGTTGAATCCCGGGCAACTCTTCCCCGCGAGGCCCTCTCCCGCCCCTTCCGGGCCCGATCGTCGGATTAGTATTCCTGACCAGGCACCAGCACATCGCTCGTGCCGCGGGCATCACAGCACTGGGGAGTACAGAGATGGCGAACGGAACCGTCAAGTGGTTCAACGCTGAGAAGGGCTACGGCTTCATCACGGTCGACGGCGGCGGACAGGACGTCTTCGTCCACTACTCCGCGATCGACATGTCGGGGTACAAGGTCCTCGAGGAGGGGCAGCAGGTCGCGTTCGAGGTCGGCACGGGGTCGAAGGGCCCCCAGGCCGAATCGGTCCGCCCGGCCTGACCACCGAGCCTCCCGGGAGCCGTCGTCCGCCTCGTGCGGGCGGCGGCTCCTTCGTGTCGGAGCGCGTGCCGGTCGCTTGCACTCGTCCACCGCGAGTGCCAGAATCGACCTTGGCACTCGCTCCGGTCGAGTGCCAGCACAGACATTTCACGACGTCCGGGAGGGACGAGAAACACACATGGCCAAGATCATTGCTTTTGACGAAGAAGCCCGCCGCGGCCTCGAGCGTGGACTCAACACTCTGGCCGACGCGGTCAAGGTGACCCTCGGCCCGCGCGGCCGCAACGTCGTCCTCGAGAAGAAGTGGGGCGCTCCCACCATCACGAACGACGGCGTCTCCATCGCCAAGGAGATCGAGCTCGACGAGCCGTACGAGAAGATCGGCGCCGAGCTCGTCAAGGAGGTCGCCAAGAAGACCGACGACGTCGCCGGCGACGGAACCACCACCGCGACCGTCCTCGCTCAGGCGCTCGTCCGCGAGGGCCTGCGCAACGTCGCGGCCGGCGCCGACCCGATCAGCCTCAAGAAGGGCATCGAGAAGGCCGTCAAGGCCGTCACCGCCGAGCTCATCGCCGGCGCGAAGGCGATCGAGACCAAGGAGGAGATCGCGGCGACCGCCTCCATCTCCGCCGCGGACCCCGAGATCGGCGCGATCATCGCCGAGGCGATCGACAAGGTCGGCAAGGAGGGCGTCGTCACCGTCGAGGAGTCGAACACCTTCGGCACCGAGCTCGAGCTCACCGAGGGCATGCGCTTCGACAAGGGCTACCTGTCGCAGTACTTCGTGACCGACCCCGACCGCCAGGAGGCGGTGTTCGAGGACCCCTACATCCTCATCGTCAACTCCAAGGTCTCGAACATCAAGGACCTGCTCCCGGTCGTCGACAAGGTGATCCAGGCGGGCAAGCAGCTGCTGATCATCGCCGAGGACGTCGACGGCGAGGCGCTGGCGACCCTGGTCGTCAACAAGATCCGCGGCATCTTCAAGTCGGTCGCCGTCAAGGCCCCCGGCTTCGGCGACCGTCGCAAGGCGCAGCTCCAGGACATCGCGATCCTCACCGGCGGCCAGGTCATCTCCGAGGAGGTCGGCCTCAAGCTCGAGAACGTCACCCTCGACCTGCTCGGCTCGGCCCGCAAGGTCGTCATCACCAAGGACGAGACCACGATCGTCGAGGGTGCCGGCGATGCCGAGGCCATCGCCGGCCGCGTCGCGCAGATCCGCGGCGAGATCGAGAACACCGACAGCGACTACGACCGCGAGAAGCTCCAGGAGCGCCTCGCGAAGCTCGCCGGCGGCGTCGCGGTCATCAAGGCCGGGGCGGCGACCGAGGTCGAGCTCAAGGAGCGCAAGCACCGCATCGAGGACGCCGTCCGCAACGCGAAGGCCGCCGTCGAGGAGGGCATCGTCGCCGGTGGTGGCGTCGCCCTCATCCAGGCCGGCAAGCTCGCCTTCGAGAAGCTCGAGCTCGTCGGAGACGAGGCGACCGGCGCGAACATCGTCAAGGTCGCCATCGACGCCCCGCTCAAGCAGATCGCCCTCAACGCGGGCATGGAGCCCGGCGTCGTCGCTGCGAAGGTCCGCGAGCTGCCCACCGGACACGGCCTCAACGCCGCGACCGGCGAGTACGTCGACCTCATCGCCGCGGGCATCATCGACCCGGTCAAGGTCACGCGCTCCGCTCTGCAGAACGCGGCGTCGATCGCCGGTCTCTTCCTCACCACGGAGGCCGTCGTCGCCGACAAGCCCGAGAAGAACCCGGTCGCTGCGGGCGGCGACCCCACCGGAGGCATGGACTTCTAGTCCAGGCCCCCCACCACGCAGAAGGCGGTTCCCCTCCGGGGGAGCCGCCTTCGGCGTTTCCGGAGGCATCTGACCGAGTAGCGGGCGGCCCCACCGGCAGGTGGTCCTGGATCCGCTCCGCAACCACAACGGCGGTCCTCCTGCGGTGGCACCGCCCTCCGCGCCGCCTCGGTCTCCTCAGCGGACACCGGCACCGGAAGCGCGTGGAAGGCGCCGGTGCGGGTCGCGACGTCCGGGGTCAGGGCGGAGATGTCTTCGGCGGAACGGATGCGGACGGCGACTCCGCAGGATCCGGCGACGCGGCATCCGTCGAGCGTCGGGCCTCATTTCCAGCGGTCCGGGCGGGCTCGCCGCCCGGTGGTCCCCAAGAGGAGAGAGTGAGCTGCGCGCGGCCGTGAGCGCCGGGTGCGCGAGGTCACGGTCGCCCCGGGCCGATCGATCCGTGCCGCTCGCGGACGTCGACGGGAGAGCCCGGACCGAAGGGGCCCCCGAGGAGGGACGGACCGCGGTGCGGATCAGACCGAGGCGGGGGAGGTCTCGCCGTTCTGGCCGACCGTGAGCAACGGCAGCGCGACGCGGAAGGTCGCGCCTCCGCCCGGCGTCTCGACGACGTCCACGCGGCCCTTGTGCGCGGCGACGATCGAGGACACGATCGCCAGTCCGAGGCCGCTGCCGCCGGTCTCGCGGGTCCGCGACGTGTCCGCGCGCCAGAAGCGCTGGAAGATCTTCTCGCGGATCTGCGGCGGGATGCCCTCGCCGTGGTCGATGACCTCCAGCAGGGCGAGGCGGCGGGAGCGGTCGACGGCGACGCCGATCTCGATCGGAGTGTCCTCGGGCGTGTAGCGGACGGCGTTGCCGATCAGGTTCGTCAGGACCTGGCGGATCTTGTTCTCCTCCGCCATCACCATCGCGGGCACGCCCGGCTCCTCGGGGGCGGTGGCGGTGCCGGCGGCGATCTCCTCGGCGTTGACCCGGCGCGGACGCCGGCGGAATCGGGCGAGCCTCGCTCCTGCCGCGGCGATCGGGCCGGTGAGCCCGGGGTTCGTCAGCTCCATGGTCTGAGTGGCGGAGGCGCCGGCCTCGTCGGGCTCGAGCGCGGGCGTCTCCACGGGGGTGTCGTCGCGGATCTCGACGCCGAAGTCGCGGTCGGGCCAGGAGGCCATCGCGTCCATCGCGGCGTCGCGGGCGAGCGGCATCAGATCGACGGGCGCGAGTGCGAGAGGCTTCGTCTCGTCGAGGCGGGCGAGCTCGAGGAGGTCCTCGACCAGGCCGCCCATCCGGATCGCCTCCTTCTCGATGCGCTCCATCGCCTGGCCGACGGCCTCGGGCGTCTGCAGAGCGCCCATCCGGTACAGCTCGGCGTAGCCGCGGACCGAGACCAGCGGCGTGCGCAGCTCGTGGCTGGCGTCGCCGACGAAGCGGCGCATCTGGTCGATCGTGCGGGCGCGGTCGCGGAAGGCGGAGTCGATCCGCCCGAGCATCGCGTTCAGGGAGCGGTTGAGGCGCCCGACCTCGGTGTTGGGCGTCGTACCGTCCAGACGCTGGCTGAAGTCGCCGTCCGCGATGGCGGCAGCGGTCTGCTCGACCTCGCGCAGCGGGGCGAAGGTGGTGGTGACCAGCAGGCGGGTGAGGAGTGCGCCGATCACGACGATCGCGACTCCGAAGCCCAGGAAGATCGTGAGGTACGTCGTCATGATGACGTCGACGCTGCGGGTCGACACCGCGAGCAGGAGCGTCTGGTACTCGGTGCCCCTCGTGAACACCGTCGACATGACGTGGTACTCGACCTTGCCGTTCGAGCTCCAGATCTCCATCGGCTTGTCGCCGCCCTGCAGCGCCTGCTCGAGGGTGAAGGTCTGCGGGAAGGCGGGGTCGGCCGCGCCGGACGCGTTCGTGTTGTCGAGCGTGCCGTACTGGTCGTAGACGGCGCCGAAATCGGCCTTCGACTCGTCGATCGCGGCGAGGTCGTTGACGGAGAGGTCGCTCGCCGTCCGCTGGACCTGGTCGGCCAGCTGCGCGTCGAGCTGGGCGACGAGCTGCGGCTTCAGCATCGTCATCGTCCCGATCCCGGAGACGAGGAGTCCCAGCGTGAGCAGGAGGACCGTGACCGCGGTGATCTTGGTGCGCAACGAGATGGAGTTCCACCGCTCGGCCAGACCCTGGTGCATGGCGGTGGAACTCCCTCGGGATCGGCGGGCGCCGCGCCTCCGGCGGGAGGTGGCGCCGAGGTGGCGGAGGCTAGGCCTTCGCGACCTTCAGCATGTATCCGAATCCTCGCTTGGTCTGGATGAGCGATTCCTCCGAATGCGTGTCGAGCTTACGTCGCAGGTACGAGATGTAGGACTCGACGATGCCCGCATCGCCGTTGAAGTCGTACTCCCACACGTGGTCGAGGATCTGCGCCTTGCTGAGCACCCGGTTCGGGTTGAGCATCAGGTAGCGGAGCAGCTTGAACTCGGTGGGGCTGAGCTCCACCGGCTCGTCGCCGACGAGGACCTCGTGCGTGTCCTGGTCCATCGTCAGCTCGCCGGCCCGGATGACCGCGTCCTCCTCGGCGTGCATGGTGCGGCGGAGGATCGCCTTGATGCGCGCGACGATCTCGTCGAGGCTGAACGGCTTCGTGACGTAGTCGTCACCGCCGACGGTGAGGCCCGTGATCTTGTCCTCGGTGTCGTCCTTCGCCGTGAGGAAGAGGATGGGGGAGGTGTATCCGGCCGAGCGGAGGCGCTTGGTCACGCCGAATCCGTTCATGTCCGGGAGCATCACGTCGAGGATGATCAGGTCCGGCTCCTCCTCGAGGACCGCCGAGATCGCCTGGGCCCCGTTGCCGACCGCACGCACGGCGAAGCCGGCGAAGCGGAGGCTCGTGGTGAGCAGGTCTCTGATGTTGGGCTCGTCGTCGACGATGAGAATGCGGGGTCCGTCCATGCAGGACAGTATCTGGCCGTCGGCTGTACGGAGTCTGGGAGTCCGTTGTCCGGGCGCTCGGTGCCGGCTCGGCGGCGGGGAACGCCGGATCGGAGGCGGTGCGGCAGGAGGAGACCGCGTCCGATCAGGACTGCGCGCGGCGGCGCCGGACCCCCACGATGAGCATCGCGATCATCATGAGGAACGCGATGGGCAGGCCCACCAGCGGCACGGCGAAGACGAACTGCCAGAACGGGCCGATCTTCTGTACCCCGAGCACCAAGGCGACCAGGATCGCGAGGAACGCGAGGACCGTCACGACGACGATCGCGATGAACATGTAGGCGAGCGTGCGCTCCGCGCGTCCGACGCCCGCCGGCTCCTGTGGCTTCACTCGTCAAGGATAGGGCGGCCCCGGTCGACTAAACTGATGGCTGCTTCATTTCCAGGAGGGGTCTGCATGCCTACCGGCAAGGTCAAGTTCTACGACGAGGAGAAGGGCTTCGGCTTCATCAGCACTGATGACGGCCAGGAGGTCTTCCTGCACGCTTCCGCGTTGCCCTCCGGGACCGCGGTCAAGGCCGGCACCCGCCTCGAGTTCGGCATCGCCGACGGCAAGCGCGGGGCGCAGGCGCTCTCGGCGCGCGTCCTCGACGCTCCGCCGAGCCTGGTGAAGCTCAACCGGAAGTCCGCGGACGACATGTCCGTGATCGTGGAGGACACGGTCAAGCTGCTCGACGGGATCGGCGCCGGGCTCAAGCGCGGCCGCTACCCCGACAAGGCGCACGGGCGCACGATCGCGGCGCTCCTGCGCCGGGTTGCGGACGAGCTGGATGCCTGACGCCGACGGCACGACCGACGAGCAGGGCCCGGTCGAGGAGACCGTCGCCGCTCCGACCACGGAGGACGCTCGCGTTAAGCAGTCCTCGGGAGAGGGCGTCTCCGGCGCCGAGCCCGAGGCGACTCCCGCCGATTCTGACTCCTCCGCTGAGGACGCGCGCGGAGCCGACGAGGAGACCGACGCTGACCAGGCGGCTCCTGTCGACGAGGCTCCCTCCGGCGAGGGTGAGAGCGACGCCGCCCTCCCTGTACCCGAGGCTCCTGGCGAGGACTCCGCCTCTGCGGAGGAGACTCCTCCGGCCGACGATGTCGCCGCTGAGGCGGGGGCTCCCGGCGCGGACACGGCTTCTGCTGCAGTGCCGGCTCCTGCTGAGGACGCGGCCCTTGCTGACGATGCGGTTCCTGCTGACGACGCGGGAACACCTGAGGACTCGGCTCCTGCTCAGGACATGGCTCCTGCTGACGACTCGGCTCCTGCTGAGGATGCGGCTCCTGCTGAGGACGGGGCTCCTGCTGAGGATGCGACTTCTGCTGAGGATGCGACTTCTGCTGAGGATTCCGCCCCCGTCGCCGACGACCGTTCCGAGGCCGACAACGACGCTTCCCCGGGGGAGGCGGACGAGGCCGCCGCGGACGAGGCTCCCGAGCCCGTCTACGAGGCGGACGCCGTGCTCGCGGGGTCTCTCGATGTCGCGCGCGCCGCGCTCGCCGAGATCGCCCCCGAGGGGACGATCGGCGAGCTGGTCACGACTCTGGCGCAGGGCGAGCACGTCGTGTCGCTGCAGTTCGCGAACCTCATGCGCGGGTACCCGGGTTGGCTGTGGACGGCGACGCT
Organism: Rathayibacter sp. AY1C1; assembly: GCF_002932105.1. Lineage (NCBI taxonomy): Bacteria > Bacillati > Actinomycetota > Actinomycetes > Micrococcales > Microbacteriaceae > Rathayibacter > Rathayibacter sp. AY1C1. The sequence continues at coordinate 18,028 of NZ_PSWH01000007.1, forward strand.
GTCCCGGATCGACGAGACCGAGGACGTGAACGTCCTGGAGGTCGAGCTGCTGCCGGGCGAGGGCGCGGTCCTCGCTCCGGACTGGGTGCCGTGGTCCGTGCGTCTCGCCGACTACCAGACCGCGCAGGACGCGCTCGGCGAGGAGGTCGAGGACGCGGACGACGACGAGCTCGAGGACGCCGAGGAAGACGACCTCGACGACGAGTCGGACGACGACTCCGACGAGGACGAGGACGCGGGCGACGACGACGACTCGGACGACGAGGACTCGGACGAGGACGACTCCGACGACCCGGACGACGACTCCGACGACGAGGACTCCGACGACGTCGAGCCCGAGCCCGCTCCCGCCCCGACGACCCGTCGCCGTCGACGTCGCCGCTGATCCGGTCCGGCGCCGCCCGATGAGCATCGACTCCGACACCCGCATCGCTTATCCCGACGGCGCCGTGCGCTCCTCCGGGCGCGTGCAGCACGTGGGCCCGCTGGAGGACGGCCGCTGGGCGGTCGTCCTCGATGCGACCGCCGCTCACCCCGTCGACCCGACCTGGCCCGACCAGGGGCCCGACCGCGGCGCGCTGGTCGTGGCGGGGGAGCGGCATCCCCTCATCGACTGCCGCATCGGGGCGTGGCAGGGCGGCGAGCTGCACGTCGGCGAGCGGCTCCCGGCGCGGCTCGGCACTCCGGAGTGGAGCTTCGTCGTCGTCCACATCGTCGACGACGCCTCCTCACTCCACGTGGACGACGAGGTCGACGTCGAGGTCGACGCGGAGCACCGGCACGAGCTCTCCCGTGGGCACACCGCCTGCCACCTCGCCTCCCTCGCCCTGAACGCCGCTCTGGCCTCGTTCTGGTCGAAGCCGGCGCGCACCGACGCTCTCGGGAACCCGGACTTCGACCAGGCGGCGATCCAGACCTCGCGGATCCGCGAGTCCGGCTCCACCGACGTCTACAGCCTCGGCAAGTCCCTCCGACGCAGCGGGATGGACACCGCCCGCCTGCTGGCGGAGATCCTCGAGGTGCAGGAGCGGGTGGACGCCCTCCTCGCCGAGTGGATCGCCTCCGACGCGGAGGTGCGCATCGAGCGCGACGACGACCTCCTCAGCACGCGGCGGACATGGCGCTGTACCCTCCCCGCGGGGGACGCCGCGATCGCGTGCGGCGGCACCCACGTCGAGCGCCTCGGCGAGTTCACCGGCCTGCGCGTCCGTCTCGAGCCCGAGGCCGACGGCACCGGACTCCGGATGGAGACCGACGCGGTCTAGCGTCGGTTGCGGCTGTAGAACAGCCCGATCGTGCCGAGGACCAGTCCGATCACGACGGTCGACAGGACGACCGGCTCGATGACGGCTCCGACGGCCGTCGCCACGAGCACGGCCACGAGCGCGACCGCCCAGACGACGCACCCGACCAGCAGAGCCGTCGCGTCGTCGCTCGCGTAGGGCGGCGGCGCGGGCCGCCGCTCCTCCTCGCGCAGCCACAGCCGCATGGCGTGCCTCAGACCGCCAGGCGCTCGAGGACGTGGTCGATGCAGCCGAGCAGCGAGCGGACGTCGTCCGGCTCGATCGCGACGAACGTCGCCACGCGCAGCTGGTTGCGGCCGAGCTTGCGGTACGGCTCCGTGTCGACGATCCCGTTCGCGCGGAGGATCTTCGCGACGAGAGCGGCATCGACGGAGGCGTCGAAGTCGACGGTCGCGACGACCTGGGAGCGGTGCTCGGGCACCTCGACGAACGGGGTGGCGAGGCTCGAGGCCTCGGCCCAGTCGTAGATCGCGGAGGAGGACTCGGCCGTGCGCGCCGACGCCCAGGCCAGGCCGCCCGAGGCGTTCATCCACTCGAGCTGCGACTCCATCAGCAGGAGGGTCGAGAGCGCCGGAGTGTTCAGCGTCTGGTTCAGGCGCGAGTTGTCGACGGCGTTCTTGAGGCTCAGGAACTCGGGGATGTAGCGGCCGCTCGCCGCGATGCGCTCGATCCGCTCGATCGCGGCGGGGGAGAAGAGGCCGAACCAGAGTCCGCCGTCGGAGGCGAAGTTCTTCTGCGGGGCGAAGTAGTAGACGTCGGCCTCGGCGATGTCGACGTCGATGCCGCCCGCCGCGCTGGTGGCGTCGATGACGGTGAGCGCGCCCTCGTCGCCGCGGACCCGGCGGACCGGGGCCATCACTCCGGTGCTCGTCTCGTTGTGGGGCCACGCGTACACGTCGATCCCCTCGACGATCTCGACCTCGCTCCGGGACCCCGCGGGGACGGAGACGACGTGGGCCGGCTCGAGGAACGGCGCGGAGGCGGCGGCCGCGAACTTCTGGCCGAACTCGCCGAACGTGAGGTTCTCGGCGCGGCGCTCGATGAGGGAGAAGGCCGCGGCGTCCCAGAAGGCGGTCGAGCCGCCGTTGCCCAGCAGGACCTCGTATCCCTCGGGAATGCGGAACAGCGAGGCGAGGTGCTCGCGCACGCGCCCGACGAGGTCCTTGACGGGCGCCTGGCGGTGCGAGGTCCCGAGGAGGTGCGCGCCCTGCGTCGCGAGGTGGGCGAGCTGGTCGTGCCGCACCTTGGACGGGCCGCAGCCGAACCGTCCGTCGTGGGGGAGCAGCTCGCGAGGAATGGTGAGGTCCGGCATGCGTTAATACTAGGGTTCCCGGCCCGTACCCCTCCTCCGAGCGACGGAGGCCTGCGTCGCGCCGCAGCGCCGATGCTGCGTCGTGGCGACCACTAGGGTGGAGCGCGCCGAGACGGGAAGGCTGAGATGACGGATCTGATCGACACCACCGAGATGTACCTGCGCACCATCCTCGAGCTCGAGGAGGAGAACATCATCCCGCTGCGCGCGCGCATCTCGGAGCGGCTCAGCCACTCCGGGCCGACCGTGTCGCAGACCGTCGGTCGCATGGAGCGCGACGGCCTCGTCGTCGTCTCGGGCGACCGCCACCTCGAGCTCACCTCCGACGGCCGCCGCAAGGCGATCCACGTCATGCGCAAGCACCGCCTCGCCGAGCGGCTCCTCCACGACGTCATCAAGCTCGACTGGGAGTTCGTGCACGAGGAGGCCTGCCGCTGGGAGCACGTGATGAGCGAGCAGGTCGAGCGCCGTCTCCTCGAGATGCTCGACCACCCGACGGAGTCGCCCTACGGCAATCCGATCCCGGGCCTGGACGAGCTCGGCGACACCCCCGCCTCCCGCTTCGCCGACGGCGTCATCAGCCTGCCGCGCTTCGTCGCGGGGTCGAGCGAGCCCCGCCGCGGCGTCGTCCGACGCCTCGGCGAGCCGGCGCAGGTCGATCCGGAGCTCCTCCTCCAGCTCAAGCAGGCCGGGGTCGTGCCCGGTGCCGAGGGCGAGTTCTCGGCCCTCAACGGCTACGTGCTCGCGCGCATCGACGGAGCCGAGGCGGGCATCGAGCTGCCCAACGAGGTCGCGGCGCACATCTTCCTCGTCGTCTGACCCCGCGCCTCCCTGGGAGCGGCCCGTACGGGCCCTTACCGCATCCGGTGACCGGAGGCGAACGGGAGAGCGGTCTCTTCCCGCCGAGAAGGTGACAAATCGGTAACGGTCGCTTACGCTCTGTGGAGCCCTGCGGCCGAGCCTCGGTCCCAGGGCGCGGGATCCGACGCCCCCACACCCGTCTCGGATCCTGTGCACACCGATGCTTCGTGCATGAGACGGGACAGCTGCCTGGGCTGAGGGGACGTCGGAGGATCTCCCCCTTGCCCCAGAACCCCCTCACCCCGAACGAGGACGCCGGCTCACCCGACCGGTTCCGCTCCAACCACCCCGACCGCTCCGGCGACGCGACCTTCGAGAACCGGCCCCCGGTCATCCGCGCCCGGATCCACGGGGACGCACCCGTCTCCCGTCGCGCCGTTCCCGCAGCTCCTGCCCGCCGCGCGGACATCACCGACTTCGTGCCGTCGCCGGCCGGGACCCCGCGCAAGCGCAGGGGCCGTGTCGTCGGCAAGGTCGCGATGGTCGGCTTCGCCGGCGCGCTGGTCGCGACGATGGCGCTCCCCGCCTACGCCTTCACTCCGGGCAGCCAGGACGACGGCCTGTTCGCGGCATCGCGAGCCGACCTCCTCCGCCAGGGCTCCGCGCAGACCGTCGCCGTCGACGGCGGAGTGGTGCAGGCCGCGATCGCCCTAGACGGCTTCTCGGCCGAGGCGGCGCCCCCGCCGCCCGCACCGGAGCCCGAGCCCGTCGTGGTCGCCGAGCCCGTTGTCGACACGAGCGACGTCGCCGAGGCGCGCGCCGAGACCGCCGAGGAGTTCAACTCCTACTCCGGCGCCTCGGCCAGCGAGATCGCGGCCGCCGCCCCGACCACCAGCTACAGCCTCTCGGCGGTGTTCGACACGGCGATGCAGTACCAGGGCGTGCCCTACGTCTTCGGCGGAGCCGACCCGAGCGGCTTCGACTGCTCCGGCTTCGTGATGTACGTCTTCGCGCAGTACGGCATCTCGATGCCGCACTCGGCCGCGGGCCAGGGCGCCATGGGCACCCCCGTCTCGCTCGCCGACGCGCAGCCCGGCGACCTCGTCATCATGGACGGCCACGACGGCTTCTACGCCGGCAACGGCAACATCCTGCACGCGCCCTACGAGGGCGCGAGCGTCCGCGTGCAGCCGCTGTGGACCTCCGACTACCGGATCGTGCGCATCAACGGCTGATCCGGTCGATCCGCTCGAGAGCCCGTCCCCTCCTGGAGGGGGCGGGCTCTCGTCGTCCCGCCGTGTGAACGCCGCGTGACGAATCCGGACCGACCCCTGGTGTTCCGGGCGTGAAGGGTTAACCTGAACCCCAGTCCGCTCGCGTGGCGAGCGGATCGATTCGTCGAGGGACGGAGTGCCGGGATGGCCGAGCGGAGCGGGCGCCACAGCGTGGGGCTGCGCTCGCGCGTGCGGCCGGCCGATTCGACACGCGCGCGGGTCCTCACCGCGGCGGTGCACTCCTCCGACACGCGGATACGACTCCACGTCATCGCGCGGCACTCCGCCGCGGCCTCGCAGGGCGCCGTCATCACGACGGCGCCCTTGCTCGTGGTCGCGGCGCCTTCGCGCGACGGCGTGCGACAGCACGGAGGTCACTGATGCGCACTCTGGTTCTCAACGCCGGCTACGAGCCGCTCGCGGTGGTGTCGTTCAAGCGGGCCCTGGTCCTGCTGATGACGGAGAAGGCGACCGTGATCGCCGCGGACGAGGGCAATCCGGTGCACAGCGCGCACGGCGACCACGTGCGGCCCTCGGTGATCGTGCTGACCCGGTACGTGCGCATCCCGAGCGGCCGGAGCGTGCCGGTGTCGCGCCGGGGCGTGCTCCGCCGGGACAACCACCGCTGCGGCTACTGCGGTCAGCACGCGGCGACGATCGACCACATCCAGCCCAAGTCGCGCGGGGGCCGGGACACGTGGGAGAACCTCGTCGCCTGCTGCCAGCGCTGCAACAACGTCAAGAGCGACCGCACCCCGCACGAGATGGGATGGCGTCTGCGCACCGTCCCCCGGATGCCGCGCGCCGGCTCCTGGCTCGTGCGCGGCGCGGAGCGGACGCAGCCCGACTGGGACGACTACCTGGCTCCCGCCGCCTGACGGGCCGCGGTCGCGCCGCTGGCGGCGTTGTCGTCGGGCGCGATACCGCCGGTATCGCTTCCTCCTCCGCCTTGCCAGCGACACGACCGCGACCCGTCAGGAGAGGGGCGTCGGGTGCGGCCCAGCGTTACTCGTTGTCGTTGCCGGTGTTGGCGCTGGCGTTGCCGGGGCGCTCGCCGGCCCAGGTCCAGTTCGCGACCTCGGGGATGTCCTCGCCGTGCTCGCGGGTGTAGGCGCGGGCGCGGATGCGGGCGTCCTGCATCTCCTGGCGGAGACCGGCGGCGCGGGCGCCGAGGCCGGGGGTCCGGTCGATGACGTCGATCACCAGCGAGTAGCGGTCGAGGTCGTTGAGCATCACCATGTCGAAGGGAGTGGTGGTGGTGCCGTTCTCCTTGTACCCGCGCACGTGCAGGTTGCCGTGGCCGGTCCGCTTGTAGGTCAGGCGGTGGATCAGCCACGGATAGCCGTGGTACGCGAACACGATCGGGCGGTCGGGGGTGAAGATCGCGTCGAACTCGCGGTCGGAGAGGCCGTGCGGGTGCTCCGACTCCGACATCAGACGCATCAGATCGACCACGTTGACCGTGCGGATCGCGAGGTCCGGCAGCGTCTCGCGGAGGATGCTCACCGCCGCGAGGGTCTCGAGGGTCGGCACGTCGCCCGCGCAGGCGAGCACGACGTCCGGGGACTCGCCCTGCCGCTCGCTGCTCGCCCACTCCAGGATGCCGAGTCCGCGCGTGCAGTGGGCGACCGCCTCCGCCATCGTGAGCCACTGGGGCGAGGGCTGCTTCCCGGCGACGACCACGTTGACGTAGTCCACGCTCCGGAGGCAGTGGTCGTAGGTCGAGAGGAGCGTGTTCGCGTCGAAGGGCAGGTAGACGCGCACGACCTCGGGCTTCTTGTTGACGACGTGGTCGATGAAGCCCGGGTCCTGGTGGCTGAAGCCGTTGTGGTCCTGGCGCCAGACGTGGCTCGAGAGCAGGTAGTTGAGGCTCGCGATCGGGCGGCGCCACTCGATGTCGCGGGTGCCGTCCAGCCACTTCGCGTGCTGGTTGAACATCGAGTCGATGATGTGGATGAACGCCTCGTAGCAGGTGAAGAGCCCGTGGCGGCCGGTGAGCAGGTAGCCCTCCAGCCAGCCCTGGCACTGGTGCTCCGAGAGCACCTCCATGACCCGCCCGGCGCGGGCCAGGTGGTCGTCGAGGGGGCTGAGCTCGGCGTCCCACTGCTTGTCGGTGGCGGCGTAGACGGACTGCAGCCGGTTGCTCGCGACCTCGTCCGGCCCGAAGAGGCGGAAGTTGGTCGGGTTGGCGCGGATGACGTCGGCGAGCCATTCGCCGAGCACCTTCGTCGCCTCCGCGACGGTGCCACCCGGCTGCTCGACGACGACCTCGTAGCGGCGGAAGTCGGGCAGGTCGAGGGTCTGCCGCAGCAGCCCGCCGTTCGCGTGCGGGGTCGCGCTCATCCGCAGCTCGCCCTCGGGGGCCAGCGAGCGGACTCGGTCGACCACGCCGCCCTCCTCGGTGAAGAGCTCCTCGGGCCGGTAGGAGCGGAGCCAGTCCTCGAGGAGCCGAGTGTGCGCCTCGGTGTCGCGGGCGTTGGGCAGCGGGACCTGGTGCGAGCGGTAGGTGCCCTCCACCTGGACGCCGTCGATCTCGGTCGGGCAGGTCCAGCCCTTCGGGGTCTTCAGCACGATCATCGGCCAGGCCGGGCGTGAGAGGTCGCCGGCTGCGGCGCGCTCCTTGATCGCCGCGATGCGGTCGAGCACCGTGTCCAGGACGTCGGCGAACCGCTCGTGCACGCGCATCGGGTCCTCGCCGTCGAAGCCGCCCTCGACGAGGAACGGCTCGTGGCCGTAGCCCCGGAGGAGGCTGTCGAGCTCCTCCTGCGGGATGCGGGCGAGGACGGTCGGGTTCGCGATCTTCCAGCCGTTGAGGTGCAGGATCGGCAGGACGACGCCGTCGGTGAGCGGGTTCACGAACTTGTTGGAGTGCCAGCTGGTGGCGAGCGGGCCGGTCTCGGCCTCGCCGTCGCCGACGACCGCCGCGACCAGGAGGTCCGGGTTGTCGAAGGCCGCTCCGTACGCGTGGCTCAGCGCGTACCCGAGCTCTCCGCCCTCGTGGATGCTGCCCGGGGTCTCGGGGGCGGCGTGGCTGGGGATGCCCCCGGGGAAGCTGAACTGGCGGAAGAGGCGGCGCAGCCCCTCCTCCGACTCGTCGATGTGGGAGTAGATCTCGCTGTAGGTGCCGTCGAGGTAGGCGTTGGCGACCATGCCCGGTCCGCCGTGGCCGGGACCGGTGATGTAGAGGGTCGGCTGGCGGCGCTCGCGGATCGCGCGGTTCAGGTGCGCGTAGATCAGGTTGAGGCCGGGGGTGGTGCCCCAGTGGCCGAGCAGGCGGGGCTTGATGTCCTCCCGGCTCAACGGGGTCTTCAGGAGCGGGTTCGCGAGCAGGTAGATCTGCCCGACCGCGAGGTAGTTCGCGGCGCGCCACCAGGCGTCGACCGTGTCGAGAGTGTCCTGGGTCAGCTCGGCGTCGGCGGGTCGGGCGATCCAGCTGTGCTCGGGGACGGGCAGGAGAGACGGAGCGGGGGAGTCGGCCATGTGTCCACGCTGGCATCCGGACGCCCGGGGCGGAAGGGCCTTGCAGGCCCGGCTCCGGAGGGGGTCAGCCGCGCGGCGTCGCCCGGCGGAGGACCAGCGAGCCCACCACCGTCAGGAGCGCGGCGGGGACGAGGAGCAGAGCGGCGGCTCCGGCGGTCCCCGCGCTCTCGAGGACGTCCGCCACGACCGGCCGGCCCCCGGCGAGAGCGACGACGACGACCACCGCGAGTGCCACCGCTCCGAGGGCGAGGAGGAAGGCCGTCACTCCGCGCTCCCGCCAGCGGAGGAAGACCGCGCCCGCTGCTCCGCCGAGGGCGAAGGCGGCGAGGAGCGAGCAGAGCAGGACGACGAAGCGCTCGAGCCACGGGCCGTCTAGGGGAGAGGCGAGGAAGAGCGCGCCGCCCAGCCACCAGCCCCCGGTCGCCTCCTCGATCGCCCCGAGGGCCACGACGATCGCGGACCAGAGCACGGACAGGGCCGCGAAGGCGAGGGCGCTGCCGAGGACGTGGTCGCGCCGGGTCGCTGCGTAGCTCAGCGCCAGCCCGAAGGTGGCGGTCGTGGCCTGGATGGAGCCGATGAAGAGGAAGACGACGATCAGCATCCCCGGCCCCACGAGGAGGATGCCCGAGTCGCCGCCGCCCCGCTCGGCCCCGATCCCGCGGAGGACGAGCCACCAGATCACGAGGTTGCCGGCGAGGACGGCGAGCAGGACGAGCAGCGGCCAGCCGAGGACCGTCCCGGGGTGGGCGAGGTGGAGCCTCAGAACGGAGAGGATCCTCCGCGGGAAGGCAAAGCGGCGGGCGGCGGCGGTCATGGTCGGTCCTTCCGGATCGGGGGCGGTGGTGTCAGCTGCTGCGCGGGGTGGCGCGGCGGAGGATCGCCCAGCCCGCGACTCCGGCGATCGCGGTCGGGATGAGCGAGAGGGAGTAGCCGCCCGCGTATCCGACGCTGCCGAAGAAGGAGCCGACGGCGGGCCAGTTCTCGGTGAGCGTGAGGAGGGTGATCACGGCCAGCAGGAGGGCGCCGAGGATCCCGAAGAAGAGCAGCATCCCGCGCTGGCGCCAGCGCACGTAGACCGCCGCCGTCGCCGCTCCGATGAAGAAGAAGAAGAGCAGGGCGCAGAGCACCGCGACAGCCTGCTCGCCCACGGAGTCCCCGCCGAAGTAGATCGAGCGGAAGAAGCTGCCGCCGAAGCCCCAGCCGTCGGTCGCCCGCTCCACGATCCCGAGGACCACGAAGACGCCGGTGTAGAAGACCGAGAGGGCGACGAAGGTGAGGGCCGTGCCGAGGGAGAAGTCGCGGCGGGTGGCGCCGTAGCCGAGGGCGAGGCCGAAGGTGACGTTCACCGACTGGACGGCCACGACCATCATGTAGACGAAGAGGAAGAAGGACGCGCCGGAGTAGGTCATCCCCTCCTGCGCCTCGAGGCGCTCGCCGGAGTCGAGCCCGCGGAGGATCAGCCACCAGACGACCAGGTTGCCCGCCAGGATGACGGCCGTGATGATCAGCGGCGTGTAGAGGATGGTGGCGGGGTTCGCGAAGTGCAGGCGGACGATGCTGCCGAGGCGGCCGGCGGCGGTGTCGTGGCGCGCGGGGGCGCCGGTGAGGGCGGTCATTCCGAGGCCTTCCCGGTGGTGAGCTGGACGACGAGCTGCTGGAGGGGGACGGACTCGAGCTCGAGCCCGTGGCGGGCGGCGGAGGCGCGGCCGGCGTCGTCGAGCCGGGGGAGCGTGGCCGAGGCGCGGCTGCCGAGAGCGGAGCGGGCGATGACCTCGCGTCCGGCGGTGAACGACTCGACGGCCTGCCGGGGTCCGATGACCGTTGCCGCAGCACCCCGCAGCTCCTCCGCGTCACTGTCGACGACGAGGCGGCCCTGATCGATGACGAGGACGTGCTCGAGCAGGCTGCTGACCTCGTCGATGAGGTGGGTGGAGAGGACGACTGTGCGCGGGTGCTCGGCGAAGTCCTGGAGGAGGCGGTCGTAGAACAGCTGCCGGGCGACGGCGTCCAGCCCCAGGTACGGCTCGTCGAAGAACGTGAGCGGGGCGCGGGAGGCGAGACCGACGATCACTCCGATCGCCGAGAGCTGTCCGCGGGAGAGCTTCTTGATCTTGCGGTCGACCGGGAGGCGGAAGTCCTCGACGAGCTCGCGGGCGAACGCCTCGTCCCAGCCGTCGAAGAACCAGGGAGCGCTGCGCAGGACGTGCTTCACCTTGAAGTCGTCCGGGTACTTCTGGCTCTCCTTGATGAAGCAGGTGCGGGAGAGGACGGCGGCGTTCTCCACCGGCGACTGCCCGAAGACGCGGATCTCGCCCGAGCTGGCGAACTCCTGGCCGGTGAGCAGCGACATCAGCGTCGTCTTGCCCGCGCCATTGCGGCCGAGGAGGCCGTGGATGCGGTTCTCCTCCAGCGCGAAGCCGATGCCGTCGACGGCGCGCATGCGTCCGTAGTGCTTGGTGAGGTCGTGGACCTCGATGACCGCGCTCATCGCGATCCCCCTTCTGTGATCATGTCGGCGAGCTGCTCGGTGCTGAGGCCGAGCTTGGCGGCCTCGGCGAGCAGCGGAGCGACGAACTGGTCGCGGAACTGCGTGCGGCGCTTCTCGACCAGCCGGTCGCGCGCCCCCTCGGCGACGAACATGCCGATCCCCCTCTTCTTGTAGAGCACCCCGTCGTCGACGAGCAGGTTCACGCCCTTGCCGGCGGTGGCCGGATTGATGCGGTGGAACGCGGCGAACTCGTTGGTCGACGGGACCTGCGACTCCTCCGGCAGCGCGCCGTCGATGATGTCGTTCTCGATCTGCTCGGCGATCTGCAGGAAGAGCGGGCGGGAGTCGTCCACGCGGGCTCCTTCGGTGCTGGGTTGGGTGGTTAGTTGGTGTTGTAGCTAACCATGGAGGCGGGAGGCCTTCGTGTCAAGAGGGGTGTGCCGCGCAGTCGCCGCGACGAGGGCCGTGGCGTGCTTCGCTGGCGTTGTGGTGGGGCCCTGTCGTCGCTTCGCGGGGGGCGGGGCACGGCGGGTACACTGGCTCGGCCAGCCTCTGTAGCTCAATGGAAGAGCGACTCCGTCCTAAGGAGCAGGTTGGGGGTTCGAGTCCCTCCAGGGGCACCACGATCCGCAATCGGGATCAGTCCATCGGACGACCGCCGCCTTCGCTCCGTCTGACGCCAGCGTCCGCCCCCCGCCCAGCACTCCGAGCTCTGCTCGTCGAGGCGACGACGGTCCGAGCCCTCGATGGTCCTGCCCGGGTGGGGACTCCTCGGCGGCAGGGACGCACGACCGAGGAGCTCCTTCGCGGGTTCTCGGCCGTCCTCGTCCTGAGCCTCTCCATCCAGCGGGACACGTTCGCGGACAGACGGCGCGCGGGTTTCAGTGCGCTGCTCGCGATAGCCGGTCGCATGGCGGCCATCCGCAGGCGGTGGCCGGCGGAATCCGAGACCCCCTTCTCGGCGGCATGTGGCGGGCCGTCCTAGGCTCCGAGCGCTCACGGCCTTCTGAGGGCGTCTCGCGGGCCTTCGCTCAGGCGGCGCCGACATGATCGAGGCTGGTACTCGACGGAAGGTTCTCTGTGAGCATGTTCAAGCGCGTTCTCGGCATGGCGTCGAAGGCGCTCGATTCGAAGAGCGGCTCGGGGTCGTCCTCGAGCGGGACGACCGATTGGCGCGACCTGGTGCGCACCGCCGCCGACAAGGTGACGGGCGACTCGCGGAGCGGGCAGGCTCAGCCGCCCCAGCAGTACGGCTCGCCGCAGCGCCCCTCCGCGCGACCCCAGGACGCCCGGCCCGGGCAGCAGCCTGTGGTCACGCAGGAGGACCGCGCGGCGATCGCGCGCTACGACTACCTCCTGCGGACCGCCGACCCGGAGCAGCTCGAGCAGGTGCACCGCGACGCGTTCGCGAAGCTGACGACGGCGCAGCGCACCCAGGTCGAGGCGCGCCTCCGCGACGAGCTGCCCGCGAACGAGCAGCCGCGGTCCTCCGCCCCCGAGGACCTGGCGCGCGCGGCGACGCGCGGCGAGGCGAACGATCCGGGGTTCCTCAAGAAGATGTTCTCGAAGCCGGGGACCCGCGGTGCCCTCGCGGGTGCCGGCGTCGGAGCGGCGGCGGGCATCGGGCTCGGCGCGGCGGGCGGACTGCTCGCGGCGGTCGCGGGCGGTGCCGTGATCAGCAGCGTCGCCGGTCCGCTGCTCGCGCAGGCGTCCGGCCTCGGCGTGGACTTCGAGAACCTGGCCGGCGGATTCGGGGACCTGGGTGACTTCGGCGACATCACGGGCGGCGCGGGCGAGTTCGTCTCCGGCGCGGGCGAGCACGTGTCCGGGCTGGGGGAGCAGGTGTCCGAGTTCGGCTCGGACTTCCAGCTGCCGGGTCTCGGCGACCTCGGGAACCTCTTCGACCGCTAGGCGGTCCCGGCCGGAGCGCTCCGGCGGCGGAGGAACGGCGACGCGATCGCGAGCGCCGCTCCGACGACGAGCAGGACAGCGCCCACGATCGCGACGGCGGTCGTCGACCAGTCGGGGAGGTCGACGACCGTCGTGCCGTTGAGGAGCTTCCATTCACAGGCTGCGCCGAGCGGCCACCACGACCAGAAGCCGCGGACGAGCTCTCCCGCTTCGGGCGGGACACCGCCGAGGCTGACGCTGCAGACGTAGTCGAAGCCCTGACGGTCGATGTTCGCGTACTGCAGAGGCACGAGTGCGAGCGCGGCCAGGCCGGCGACGGCGAGGACGAGGCCGGCGATCAGGGCGAGACGGGCGGCCGTGAGGCGCTTCTTCACCGGTGTCGAGGCGGGGGCGGGCGGCGTCTCGGTCATCATCCGATGGTGTCATGAGCGCGGAAGGGCCGGGCGGGGGTGCGCAACTACGGCTGAGACGCGTGCATCGGTCTGATTCAGCGCTTCGCGAGAAAGTCAGCATCCGGTGCGCAAGAGTCGCCGGTGCGCTGGCGCGATCGGATGCCGTCACCAGCGTCCGCCGACCGCCCGCAGCGCGACGGCCAGCATCCCGGCCAGCGCCACCAGGACGGTCGCGATGACGAAGATCCCGGACGAGTAGCCCTCGACCATCAGCGGCAGCACTGCTCCGAGGACGGTCCCGACCTGCGTCACGGCCGTGTATGCGCTGGCGCCCGCGCCGACTCCGCCCCTGCTCGTTCGACCGAGCAGGACCAGGCCGGTGCTCTGAAAGCCGACGCCCACAACGGCATAGAGCACCTGGGCCAGCAGCAGCACCGGATAGGTGGTCGCGAGGAGCAGGAGCGAGAACGATCCGACCCCGAAGAGGGCGATCACGACGAGGGTGACGGCGCTGCCGCGGGCCGCGCTGAGCCGACCGAGCAGAGGCAGCGCGGCCAACTCCAGTAGAGCCGATATCAGGAACAAAGGAGGCACCTCGGCAGGGCGGAGCCCGGACGAGACAGCGAACAGCGGCAGATAGATCCCCCGAAGGGTGTCGGCCGACTTGAGAAGCGCCACGAGGACAAGCGCAGTGAAGAACGCTCCGCTTCTCGCTCGAGGCGTTCCGACTTCTCCGCCATCGTGCTCGCGCGGGAACGCGCGTCCAGCGAATGGTCTGCAGGTCGCACCGATCATCGTGATGCCGCCGAACACGGAGGCGATCAAGAGAGGATCGAGCCCGAGCGCGGACACGGCCGAGTAGATGACGAGGCCGAGGATGTATCCGCCGACCGTCATCAGCCGAAGACGCGTGACCGCGGCGACCTGTTCGTCGTCACTCAGCTGCGCGGCGACGCGGCCGAAGATCTGCGGGACGATCGTGCTGACGAGGAGCAGGAGAACGCCGCTCAGCATGACGAGCACGAATGTACCTGCGGTCGCGCGGAGTGCAAGGAGGGCGACCGGGACGGCTGCGCAGGTCAGGACCAATGCGCTGCGCGGGTACCCGTGATGGCGAACTGTAGGGACGAGCAGGGTGTTGTAGACGATGGCGGCGGCCGCGTTGACGAGAAAGAACACGGCGATCTCGCCCTTTGAGTGACCGGCCGAGTCGAGGGAGACGGGAACGGCTACGCTCGTGAGGCCTCCGATGGTCGCGTTGCTCAGCAGGGTCAGGGCGACGGATTGTGGGACGCGAGCGCCAGACAGTGGTTCCTCCTTAGTCGCTGACCGGTCTAGTTGGCGCGGGCGGACGAAGGTGGATCCTCGATGTCGCCCGGGTCGTTGCGATCCGAAACTGATGCGCGCCACTGAATATCTCTCACCTAAAAGCCGTCCGACCCTATCCCCGCTGATTGAAATGCCGCGGCGAGACCGCGCCCCAGCAACAGGTCCTTCCCGCACCTCCGGGCCGTGGCCAGAAGATGCTCACCCCACACTGCAGCCAGGGGCGCCATCGCATCGCTCAGGTACACCATGTCGAATTCGCGTTCGGCGAAACCGCATCGGATCCCGATCGCGTTGAGATTGACCGGTCGCCGTGCAGTCGACCAGCCGCTCGGATGTTCGGACGCAATGGGAAAACCCGGCCCGAGCGCGACGACGGACCGTGAATGAGCTACTTCAGACATCAGTCCGACAAAAAGCATCGATGTGTCGTTCGGATGCTGACGAAGGATCTGCAGGTCAGCTCGGCTGTTCGTTGAATCTCGAGCCCACCTCGCGACGCGCTCCCACTCGGGCTGCTCCAATTGCGCCAGGGGCCTGTTGCAGATGAAGAACTCGATTTCCATATCGACACATCGATCGGCCCACTGTTCCAGGTTAGCTCGATTGCTTCTTGCTTGTTCGGCTGTATTTTCGGAGATGCTCGGCAGTTCTACGCCCCACGCGTCCTCTATCCAGTGAAGAGAAAGGCCCATCCGGCATAGCCTGTAGCCGAACTCCACATCTTCGACTCCATAAGTTGAGAAGCGCTCGTCGAAACCGCCCGCGGAGAAGAAATCCGATCGCGCCACTGCAATGTTCCGTCCCCAGTAGAAACGCCAGGGGACCGCCAGCGGAACCCGCCGGACATCGACATCCAACCACTTGTCCGATCTGTAATCAGCGTAGCCGGGCCGCGTAGCCATCTCCATGCGTCTTGTGCGCCAGTCCGGGCCGCTGACAAGAGAACGGAATGCATGGGCATCTTCGCCAGAGAAGTCCCAGCCGTAGGTCGGCCCTGCTGTACTGCGTTTACCGACTTCCACGTTCGCCGCATGGGACTGAATCAGGTTCTCGCCCGCGAGAGTGCCGCAATCGAGGAAGATCAGTGTTCTGCCCCGAGATGCTCGCGCGCCGAGATTCCTTACCGCGCTCAGGCGGAACCCGTCGTCTCGTTGGCGAGTGTATGAGATGTCAATCGCGTGTTCGAAGGCCTTGACGACCGCAACGGTATCGCTCGAAGAGCCGTCGTCTGCGACGATGACCTCATAGGTGAACGACGCCTCTTGTTGCGCTAATGTCGTCAGAGTTCTTCTCAACTCGTCAGGGCGGTCATAGGTCGGAACGACGACTGAAACCTCCGGAGAAACATCGTCTGCTTTCTGCGGGAAGATCAACGGTCCTGACATGCCTTCATCCTTTCTCGCGTACCTGGAGGCATCGCAGAGCCGGCCCTCATTGTACGTTGCGGACTGCACTCCGCGATGTCGCGGTAAAGGAGTGATCGCTTCACGTCAGTTCGCTTGTGACTTCGCAATTCGATGTGCGAGACCGTAGCAGGCTGTGCCCTTCGGCGACCAGAGTGTGGCGCGCGTGGCACCCCTCGGGTCGTGAACACCGTGCGCACGCGCAGACGTGGCGCCAAGGCTCGCCCGCTGTCCAGCTCTCACAGAGCCAGGCGCGGCGAGTGTCATTTCGTGCCAGTCGTCGGCGTGGATGGCTGTGGGATATATGTTCATCATCACATCGAACCGACGAAGACCCACACGAAGAGGTGCGGAGTGATTTATCTCGATTCTGCGGCCACGTCTTTTCCCAAGGAGCATCATGTAGTGGACGCCATGAAATCCTATGCTGAACGTGGAACAAGCCCAGGCAGGTCGGGGCACCGGCTATCCGCTTGGGCTGAGGGCCAAGTCTGGGCAGCTCGTGAGTCGCTAGCAGATCTGGTCAAATGCATCGATCCGGAGCGGGTGACCTTCTCGCTGAATGCAACGATGTCTCTCAATGCGGTTGTGCACCACCTGGGCTCGATCGGGGGCCGCGTCCTGACGTCCGCTTTCGAACACAATTCAGTGGTTCGGCCACTTCATGCAGCGGCGCAGGAGGGTTCGGTCAGGCATGAGATCATTCCGCCCTCGACCAGCGGACCGTTCGATCTCGATCGACTGCAGGAGCAACTGCTTGCCGGCGGAGTCGCCGGGGTCATTGTCACCTGGGCCTCCAACGTCTCCGGTTCAGTGCTTCCGATCCGTGAAATCTCTGAAATCTGCAGAGAGGCCGGTGTTTTCATCGCCGTGGATGGGGCGCAGGCGCTTGGGTACCTTGATGTCGACGCGGGTCTTGCGGACGTGCTGGTGTTCGCTGGGCACAAGGGTTTGGGGGGACCTTTGGGTGTTGGTGGCGCTGTTGTCGGAGAAGGTGTCCGGTTGTCGCCTTTCGTCACCGGCGGATCGGGTGGACGTTCTGAAAGTCGGGATCATCCCTGCTGGCTGCCCTGGTCGCAAGAGGCGGGAACACAGAATGGGATCGGAATCGCCGGGTTAGGCGCGGCTCTGAGGCTGTTGGACGGGGCCGAGATCGCCAGAAGGCGGCGTCGAGCAACCGATTTGCGAGAACGATTCGTTACTGGTCTCAGTGGTGGTGGCGCGGTCACCCTCATCGAATCGCCCAGCGCCGAAGAACCTGTCGGAGTGGTGTCGTTCCGGATGAACCGTGTGACCCCGAGTGTTGCTGCTTCGCTCCTCGAAGAACGCTTCGACATTCTCGTTCGCGCCGGACTGCATTGCTCTCCTCTGGCCCACGAGACTCTCGGCACAGGCGATGGCGGGACTGTCCGGGTGAGTTTCGGGCCGAGAACTACGACAAATGAGGTCGATCTAGCACTTGCCGCAGTCCAGTCCATCTCATCGAGTTCGAGCGAAAGGAAATGATGAAGAATGTCGGTCACCTGGGACCCCGAATGCGTCTTCTGCAGGTCGAATCCGCGTCGAGTGTGGGAGGAAGACGGACTCGCGGTCTGTTCTGATCCAGCTCCCCTTCGGCAGGGTCACCTCCTCATCTACACAACCGAGCACTATCCATCGGCCGCAGACATGGATGCGCAGGCGGCAGAGCGGCTCGACGCATTGGAGGCCGACCTCGGTAAGCGCATCTGTGCAGAGTTCGGGGACTACGTTCTGTTCGAGCACGGGCGTACCGGTCACTGTCTTCGAAGGCGTCCTGGAGAGCGCCTCTGTCATCACATGCACGTCCACATGATCCCCGGCGCCCTAGACCTGCGGGGCTATGCAGGAATAGCGCAAGAGATCGAGATCTCATCATGGCGAGACGTCCTAGCCCTTGGTAGCGATGTCGATGGCTACGTTGTCATCGGCAATGCGCACGAAAAGGTCGTCGCGCCATTGACGCGCTCTCTTCCTCCGCATCACCTGCGTACGGTGATCGCGCGAGCGAACGCAACTCCAGATCTCGCCGACTGGGAACTCGCTCTCGCGGGAGAAGAGGTGGGCCTGGTCGCCGCTGCATCGCATTCGACTGTCGTCGCGCTCGTTGAGAATTTTCGGTTTGCGAGGGCGACATGAAGCGCCCCGTTGTACTGCATGTCTCGTGGGGAAGGGGGAACGGCCACGTCACGCGCCTGGTAGCCATAGGTCGGGCTTTTCACTCCGCGGGTTGGGACTGTGTTCTACTCGGTCGGCAGAATGCGGTGCACGATCGATTGGTCTCGAAGGCGGGAATCTTCACGACAGCCTATTACCGCGAAGGTGTCGCAGACATCGACCCATGGGCAGAATGGGGAGATCCTGGCGTGTTCGATAAAGCAGTCGTTGCTGACGTCGCTGTGCTCCAGCGGTTCAGGCCGGACCGGGTGATCAACGATAACCGATTGTCGATGATCGTAGCTTGCGCTTCGCTCTCCATCCCGATCGTCACGCTATGCCAAGACAATCAGCTCGTCGGCTACCGCTATCAGGGCGAGGGAGTGTCCGAGATCTGGACCGGACCGCTCATGGCGGTCAACGAGGCTCTTGGGCGGCGAGGGCTTCCCCTGGTCGATCGAGATGTTCGAGAACTGTTCGAACGCGGGCTGATCGCAATACCGAGTGCGCCGAGTCTTGACGTAATGGAGAGCCGCGTCGGTATGAGAGAAGTGGTTTTCACTGGCGTTCTCGGACCGGTCAAAGCGGGTCTGCATGGATCCGGGTTGCTGTTCTATCGGACGGTAGGAGGAATCGACTCGGAGTTCCTGCACGCTTTCGAGAACTGGGAAGGAGAAATCTATGTGGCGACCGGAGACCAGGCGTCAGCGGATTCGTATCGACATGTCCCGGACGCCATCCACGTCGCGGCTCTCTGGGATCTCGAAGAAGTGTTTCCGGAGCTGGCTGCCGTCGTGCATCACGGAGGACATGGAATCGCGACGACGTGCGTGGCATCAGGGGTGCCAGCCGTCATTCTTCCAGGTCACAATCCGGAGAGGCGTTCGAACGGGTATCGGGTGGAGTTGTCGGGGTGGGGGAAGGTGCTCGGTCCACTTTCAGCGGAGGGTACTCGATGGGGCCCGGCCGTCGATGTGACCGGAGACCGTCCTCCGTGGAGCGATGTCCGTGGTGCAGTCGACGCTCTCCGGGCCCCCGACGTCGACGCGGGCGGGTCCGTCGCGTCAGCATCAGAGCTCGTCCGGCTGCTGACATGACGAGGGAGAAGCTCGTCCGAGACGGTGTACCGGCACTGCTCCGGGGTCTCGGTGTCGACGCGCGCTTCAGATCCGTCGATGCCAGCGAGCGGCGGGCCTGGCTCCTGGCGAAGCTGAAGGAGGAATGCGACGAGGTCCTGGCTGCCCCGTCCGTCGAAGAGCTGGCGGACGTCGCGGAAGTCCTGCATGCGCTCGCGTCGGAGCTCGGAGTGGCCTGGAGCGAGGTCGAAGCGGTGCGCGAGAGGAAAGGAGCGGACCGCGGAGTGTTCGACGCCGGAGTCGTGATGCGACTCTCCGAGTAGCACTCTGCTCGCGCGGCGGCGTCGTACCCTCGACTGCATGGGGTTCGTCTTCTCGCTGGTGATCATCGTCCTGACCGTGCTCGCGCTGGTCGACGTCGTGCGGCAGCCGGACAACGTCATCAAGAACCTGCCCAAGATCGTGTGGATCCTGCTGATCTTCTTCCTCCCGCTCATCGGCGTCTCGCTGTGGTTCCTGCTCGGGCACGACTGGAAGCGTGGCGACGGCGGATCCTTCGTGCCGGGCGGCCGAGTGCCCCGCCGCCGGAAGCAGGCGCCGCCGACGGTAGTGGTGCGGCCCGCTCCGAAGAGCACCGAGGAGCAGCTCGCCGACCTCGAGCGCGAGGAGGCGCACTACGCGCGGCTCGCGGAGGAGCAGCGTCGCCGCCGCGAGGGGGAGCGGCCGCTCGACGCGTGAGCGGCCGCTCCGGAGGCCGCTACTTCGAGAAGTTCGACGCCGCCCACTGGATCGAGGCGATCTTCGCCTGGCCCGCGACGCTCGGGTGGAAGTAGTCGGTGGTCCCGATCAGGCCCTTGGTGACGGGGGTCGCGGTGAGCGCTCCGCCGTCCCAGTCGCAGAGCTGACCGGCGGCGCTGCACGCCGTCTGCAGCGCGGTGTTGTACTGCGTCGTCCGCGTCTTCGCGGCAGCGGCGGAGGCGGCCGCGGCGGTGCTGCTGAGCCTGCGGCCGGTGGAGCTGACGCCGCGCGTGGTCCGGCAGAGGTCGCCGCCCGCCCAGACGAGCGCGCCGACTCCGGTCTTCACGACCGACCACTCGGAGGCCACGTTCGGCATCGACGAGAGGACGATGCGGGCGGAGGGCCACGTGGTGCGGATCTTCGTGATCGCGGCGGAGGCTCCGGTGCGGAACGTGCTCGCCGGGGTCATCGTGTAGCCGTCGGAGGCGACGCGGTTGTCGGGCGAGCAGAGGTCGTTGCCGCCGATGAGCAGGGTGACGACGTCCGGCCGCACGCCGGCGGCGACCGCGGCGTCGATCCGCGAGGGGACCTGCGCGACGACGTCGCCGGTGGTGGCGAAGTTCGCAGTCGTGACGGTGGTGCCGGGGAGCGCGGTCCGCAAGCGGGAGGCGAAGGAGTTCACGGAGGAGCTGGTGCCGGTGGACCAGTTGTTGCGGGGGCAGTCCGCGAAGGAGCCGCAGGTCCCGTAGGCCTGGGTGATGGAGTCGCCGAGGCTCAGCACCGAGAGGGGGGCGGGAGTGGCGGCGGCGGCGGCCTGCGCCGGGAGCAGCGCGGCGGCGAGGGCGAGAGCGGCTCCGACGGCGAGGGCGCGGACGCGGCGGCTCGGGGTCGGCGGGCGGGAGGAGGAGAGGCTCATGGGGGACCGTTCTCGAGGGGGAGGACGGTGGGGGAGCCGTCGGTGCTGACGCTAGGGGAGCGGCGCCCCGGATGACCCCGAACGGGTGACCCCAGAACGGGCCGGATGTGCGCGACGGCAGCGGATCCGGTCGTCCGGCGGGCGGAACCGTCTGGAAGGCGAGCGTCCTCTCAGCCGCCTGCCACCGGCACGATCCGCAGCCGGCTCATCGCCCAGACCAGCGCCCCCGACGCGAGGAACGCGACCGCGATCCCGACGACGAACACCGACACCTGCCCGTACCCGGTCGCGGGATCCAGGAACGGATAGGGCACCCAGCCGTCCGTCGCTCCGCGGATCAGCACCACGACGAGCCAGACGATCGGGTAGACCACGACCAGCCAGAGCCTCCGCCACGGCAGCGGAGGGCGATCCGCGAGCAGCAGCCAGTCGAGCAGTCCGTAGACGGGGAACAGCACGTGCATGACGGTGTTGGCCCACGGCAGCGCCACTCCGCCCGCCACATCGGTGAGGAGGGTGTTGTAGACGAGGCCGACGACGATGATGTACCCGGTGAAGGCACCCCGCACCAGTACGAGCCCGTCGGGCGCGGGGCGGCGGCGGAGCGCGAGCACGGCGGTGGCTCCGAGCACGACGGCCAGCACGATGTTGCTCTGGATGGTGAAGAAGCCGAAGAAGTTGAACGGGTTCAGCGGCGTCCGAGAGGCGGTGTCGACGGCCGTCGCGATCACGGCCACCAGAACGGCGGCGGCCACGAGGAGGCGGAGGAGCGCGACCGGCACGCGGGCCGACTCCGCCCGGGAGGAGGGAGCGGGCGGCGTCATCGCTCGAGCGTAGCGCCGGAGCGCCTACCCTGTCCCCGTGCTCACGATCGGTGTCGACCTCGCTGCGGAGCCGGTGCGCACCGCTCTCGCCGCCCTCGAGTTCTCCGGCGGTCGGGCCGTCGTCCGCTCGCTCGCCCTCGGCGCCGAGGACGCGATGATCGTCGAGGCGTCACGGGACGCGGCGGTCATCGGGATCGACTGCGCGTTCGGCTGGCCGGTGGAGTTCGCGGCGTTCGTCTCCGCGCACACGCGGCGGGAGGTCTCGCCGCGGACGCTCGCGGGACGCGACTGGCGCCGCCGCCTCGCGTACCGCGAGACGGACCGGGTGGCGCGCGAGGTCACGGGTCGGTGGCCGCTCAGCGTCTCGACCGACCGGCTCGGGATGACCGCGATGCGCTGCGCGGAGCTGCTCGACGCCTTCGCCGCGAGCGGAGAGGACGTCGACCGCTCCGGGCGCGGACGGCTCGTCGAGGCGTACCCGGCGGCGGCGCTGCGGCTCTGGGGAGTGGACACCACGGGGTACAAGACGCGACCGGAGGCCGTGGCGCTCGCCGCGGAGTCGCTGCGACGGGCCGCACCCTGGCTCGATGTGCCGGCGCCCGCGCTCGCGCTGATGAGCCGCTCCGACGACGCGTTCGACGCCGTCGTCGCCGCTCTCAACGCCCGCGCCCACGCCCTGGGCGCGACCATGCCCGTGCCTCCCGAACTCCAGGAGGCGGCGGAGGCCGAGGGGTGGATCGCGGTCCCGACCGGATCGTTCGCGGAGCTCGCGGGCTGATCCGGCCGTCTCGACGGGTGTGCGCTCAGGCCGGGATCTTCGCCCCCAGCAGGCCGGCGGCGACCTCGGCGGCCCGCTCGGCCTCCTCGACGGTCGAGAAGGGTCCGGTGGGGACGAGGGAGGGCGCGGTGGTCAGTCGGGCGTCGATCTCGAGTCGGAACCGGGGCAGCTCCGCCCCGGGAACGACGACGATCCTGACTCCGTTCCGGCTCCATCGCGCGGGTTGGATAGAAGAAATCTGTGTCATGGTGCTCTCCGCTTTCGCGATCATCCGCACGGGTGGCTGACGCCTCGACCGTGCACGCTTCACGCTACGTCCGGTGCCCGTCTCTCCGAACGGGCTTGACCTCTCAGGCTCGTCGGGCGTAGCGGGTCACTGCAGTCGGTCGAGGGTGTCGCTGATCCGCCGCAGGCACTCGATGAGGACCGACACCTGCGCGGCGTCCAGGTCGGCGAGCACCTCGCCCTCAGCGGCGACGAGATTCCGCATAGCCTCGTCGACCCGCTTCATGCCCCGCGGGGTGAGCGAGACGATCTTGCTGCGCGAGTCGGCGGCGTTCTGCTCGCGGACCACGAGCCCGCGAGCCGCGAGGCGGTCGACGCGGCTGGCGAGGTTGCCGCTGGACAGCGCGAGGTGCGTGGCCAGGGCCGAGGGCGTCATCCCGCCCTCCCCGCGCTGCCGCAGCAGCGAGAGGAGCTCGAACTCCCACGGGGCGAGATCGCTGACGGCGAAGGACTGCCGCCGCACCTCCTGCACGCGCGGGCTGAGCCGGCGGAGGCGGGAGACGACGTCCAGAGGCGCGAAATCGAGGTCGGGCAAGGCCCCGGCCCACGCGTCGATCACCAGATCGACATCGTCGTCTTCGCGCATGCCCCGATTATCCCCGGACGGCGCGGGCGCCGACGACGGGTGGTCCGGGGAGGCCGGCGGGCCTAGCCTGTGCGGACGACGGGCGGACCGGTCAGGCGCGGGCGGCCCGGACGTAGGCGACGATCGCGTTGGCGTGGCCGTGGCCCAGGCCGTGCTCGGTCTTCAGCCAGGTGACGACCTGCATGTGCGGCTCGGAGCGCAGACGCTCGTCGGCGAGGTCGAGCCAGTCCTGGACGGGACGGCCGTAGGTCTTCTCGATGCTCGGGAAGTACGAGGCCGGTCCCTTCGGCTTCGCACCGTCGGCGGGCGGTTCGGGAGCGAGCACGCGGTCGGTCATGCGGTCACGATAGCGAGCCGCGGTCAGGTCGTGTAGGCCGAGGGGTCGAACCGGCCGAGCTCCTCGCGGAAGGCGAAGGCGAAGTCGGGCCAGAGCAGGGTGAGTCGCCGGTTGTCGTCCAGGTACCAGCTCTCGCAGCCCCCGTTGGTCCAGACGGTGTCGGCGCTGAGGGCGTCGAGCCGTGCGACGGAGGCGGCCTCGGCCTCGGCGGTGACCTCGAGCCGGTCGGCGCCGGAGACCGCGAGGTGGTCGAGCGCGGCGAGCACGTAGGCGATCTGCGTCTCGATCATGTGCACCGCGGAGTTGTGGCCGAGGCTCGCGTTGGGGCCGTTGACGACGAAGAGGCTCGGGAAGCCGTGGACCGCGGTCGACTCGTACGCGACCATGCCGTCGGCCCAGCGGTCGGCGAGGAGGACGCCGCCGCGGCCGCGGATGCGCCGGGCGAAGGGCGGCCGCGTGGAGTGGAAGCCGGTCGCGAAGACGAGCACGTCGACCCCGTGCGGGACGCCGTCGTCGCCGAGCGCGGCCCCCTCCTCGAGGCGCCGGAGCGGACCGGGGACGACGCGGACGTGCGGCTGCGCGAGAGCGGGGTAGTAGTCGTCCGAGAGGAGCACGCGCTTGCAGCCGATCTCGTAGTCCGGAGTCAGCACGGCGCGGAGCGCGGGATCGATGATCTGCGCCTCGAGGTGGCCGAGCGCCTCCGCCCGCAGCCGATCGATGGCCTCGGGCACGGCGACGCGGCCGGCGAAGCCGAGCTCGGCGCGCCAGAACAGCTCCTCGCGGAGCCTCGCCAGGGCCCCGGGCGCGCGGGAGAGGGTTCGGCGCTCCTCCGGCGGGTACGGGCGGTTCCGGCGGGGGACGACGTACGGGGCTGAGCGCTGGAAGAGCACCACCTCGGCGGCGCGCTCGGCGAGGTGCGGCACGATCTGCACGGCGGAGGCTCCCGAGCCGACGATGCCGACGCGCTTCCCGTCGAGGTCGACGTCGTCCCTCCAGCGGGCGGAGTGGAAGGCGGGACCCGCGAACGAATCCAGGCCCGGGACGGCCGGGAGGCGGGGCTCGGAGAGGCGCCCCGCGCAGACGAGGAGGACCGCGGCGGAGTAGTCGCCCCGGGAGGTGCGCACCCGCCAGCGGTGCGCCTCCTCGTCGAAGACCGCCTCGAGCACCTCGGTCCCCAGTCGGAGCCGCGGCGTCAGGCCCTCCTTCTCGACGACGCGCTCGAGGTAGGACTGGATCTCGGCCCCGGGGGCGTAGAACGCCGACCAGTCGGCCTCGGGGGCGAAGGAGTAGGAGTAGAGGTGCGAGGGGATGTCGCAGGAGACCCCGGGGTAGACGTTGTCCCGCCAGGTCCCGCCGATCCGCTCGGCGCGCTCCAGCACGACGAACGAGGTCCCGCCGCGGCGCTCCAGGCGGACCGCGGCTCCGAGGCCGGCGAACCCGGCGCCGATCACGACGACGTCGACGTCCATCAGACCGTCGTCCTCGCCAGGACGCTGCCCGCCGGGTCGCGGTGCGGATCGGCGAGGAAGTGCTCGAGGACGGCGAGGAGCTCGGCGGGCCGCTCGGCGAGCACCGCGTGACCGGAGTCGAGGACGGCGTAGCGGGCGTCGTCGATCGCGCCGAGCAGGGACTCGGCGCCCTCGACGCCGGCGACGGCATCGGCGGAGCAGCCGACCACGAGGGCGGGAACCCGGCAGTCCGAGGCGGCCGCAGCGACGTCGGCCTGGGCGGAGGCGGCGAGCATCCTGGCGGCGTCGGCGCCCCACGGGGAGGAGGTGGTGGCCGAGCGGACGGCGAGGAGCCGAGCGGCCTCCTCCTGCGCGTCGGGCGGCAGCATCGGCCAGAGGCGCGCCGTGCGGAGGAGGCGCTCCGTCGGGCGCAGCCATCCGGCCACGAGGGCGAGGGCGCGCACCCGCCGATCGCCCGCGGCGAGGGCCACGGCGGCTCCGAGCGAGTGGCCGATCAGGACGGCCTCCTCGGCGCCGAGCGCGTCCAGGGAGGCGCGGACCGCGGCGGGTCCGTCGAGCCAGGGGTCGCGGAGATCGGCGAGCTCGAGCGCGGCGACGCGGTGGCGCCGCGCCAGCATCGGCAGCAGCAGCCCGGTGTCGCTCCGCGCGCCCCGGCCGACCCCGGTCAGCAGCAGGACCGCGCGCGGGCTCTCGGCGCCCGCGGTCAGCAGCCGCACGGTGGCGCTGTCCGACTCGATCCGCTCCTCCCGGACCAGCTCGGCCTGGCGCCGCAGGTACTCGGAGCGGGTCATGACGCCCGGCGGGTCCCGCGGACCGGGAGGCGCATCCGCTGCGGACCCGCCGCTGCGACGGGCTCCGCCCGCAGCGCCCTCTCCGGCGCGACCACGCCGTACGTCGTGGTGCGCTGGCGCCAGCCGCGGCCGATCTCGCCGCTCAGCCGGGCGACGGTCGCGATGTCGAGCGAGCGGTAGGCCTCCGCTCCGGCCTCGGGCCGCAGGGCGCCGTCGAGCAGCAGACCGCCGAGGTCGTCCGCCCCGCCGCGGAGGAGGACCTGCGCCGCGTGCAGTCCGAGCTTGGTCCAGGCGGTCTGCACGTGGGCGATCCGGCCGTGGAGGACGAGCCGTGCGACGGCGTGCACGGCGCGGGTCTCGCGGAGGGTCGGCCCGCCCCGGCTCGCGCGCACCACGGCGGGAGGCGCCTCCGCCGGGACGAAGGGCATCGCGATGAACTCGGTGAAGCCGCCCGTCTCGTCCTGGATCGCCGCGAGCGTGCGCAAGTGCGCGAGCTGCTGCTCGGGGGTCTCGACGTGTCCGTAGACCATGGTCGAGGTGGAGCGGAGGCCGCTGCGGTGCGCGGCCGTGATCGCCTCCCGCCACTCGGCCACGGTCGGGTCCGTCCCCTCGCTCAGGACGGCGCGGACGTCGTCGTCGAGGATGCGGGCGGCGGTCCCCGGGACGGAGTCCACGCCGGCCTCTCGCAGAGCGTCGAGCATCGCGGGCAGGGTTCGGCCCGTGCGCCGTGCGACCTCGAGGATCTCGCCGGGCCGGTAGGCGTGCAGGTGCAGCGAGGGCTGCCGCTGCTTCAGCGTGCGGACGATCAGCAGCAGATCGTCGCCCGGGTGCTCCGGTCCGATCGCGCCCTGGAGGCAGAGCTCGGTGGCGCCGAGCGCGACCGCCTCGTCGGCGAGCTCCTCCAGCCGCTCGACGGTCAGCCCGCCGACTCCCCAGAGGGAGGTGTCGATGTTGCGGTTGACGACGACCGAGACCTCGTCGCCGGCGGCGTCGTGCCGCAGGTCGTCCGCCAGAGCGGAGAGGGCGTCGAGGTCGTCGCCGTCGGCTGCGAGCAGGGCGAGGTAGTCGGCGTCCTCGAGACCGGCGGGGTCTGTCTCCGCCCGGGCGAGCACGGCGCCGAGGGCAGGTGCCACCGGCCGGGGCAGGGCGTCGAGCGAGTCGCGGTAGGGCCGGGGGAGGACCGCCGCCGCCTCGTCGGCGAGCCAGGTCCCGCGGTCGGCGAGTGCCTCGACGTAGGGAGCGACGCGCGGATCGATCCAGGTGGCCGAGTCGCGGAGGTACTGCGGGTGGGCGGTCAGCCGCTCGTGCAGCCGGTAGCCGGCCGCCGCGGTGAGCCGCGCGAGGTCGTCGATGTTCGGCCAGGGGCGCTCCGGATTCACGTGATCCGACGTGAGCGGGCTGACACCGCCCCAGTCGTCGACCCCGGCGCGCAGCAGCAGCCCGAGCTCCTGCTCGTCGGTGAGGTTCGGCGGCGCCTGGATCGTCGCGTCGGCGCCCAGCACGAGGCGCGCGACCGCGACGTTGGCCACGTACTCCTGCAGCTCGAGGTCGACCTCGTTCTGCATGGCCGTCCGCGGCTTCGCGCGGAAGTTCTGGACGATGCACTCCTGCACGTGGCCCCACCGCTCGTGGGACTCGCGGATCGCGAAGAGGGCGTCCGCCCGCTCCGCCGCGTTCTCGCCGATGCCCAGCAGCACGCCGGTGGTGAAGGGGATGCGGCTGCGGCCCGCGTCCTCGAGCACGCGCAGGCGCAACGCCGGGTCCTTGTCCGGGGAGCCGTAGTGCACACCGCCCTTCTCGGACCAGAGGCGCTCGGCGGTCGTCTCGAGCATCATGCCCATCGAGGGCGCGACCGGGCGGAGCCGCTGCAGCTCGGCCCACGACATCACGCCGGGGTTCAGGTGCGTGACCATGCCCGTCTCGCTCATCACCAGGACGGCCATCGCGCGCACGTACTCGAGCGTCGAGGCGTAGCCGTGCTCGGCGAGCCAGGCGCGGGCGATCGGCCACCGGTCCTCCGGGCGGTCGCCGAGCGTGAACAGGGCCTCCTTGCAGCCGAGCGCGGCACCGGCGCGGGCGACCTCGAGGATCTCCTCCGGCTCCATGAAGGTCGACTCGCGCTTGGCCGCGAGCCCGCCCGGTGTCTCCACGAAGACGCAGTAGTGGCACCGGTCGCGGCAGAGCTTGGTCAGCGGGACGAAGACCTTCCGCGAGTAGGTGACGACGCCGGGCCGTCCGCGGCGGGCGAGTCCGTCGTCGCGCAGGCGGCCGGCGGCCTCCAGCAGCAGGTCGAGGTCGTCGCCGCGCGCGCCGAGGAGCTCCTCGGCGGTCTCGCGCGTCAGCGCCTCGCCGCGGTCGAGCCGGGCGAGCAGGGTGGCCGTGGTCATGCGGGAGCGGCCCTTCCGAAGGGGGTCGTGGCGGAGGCGGGAGGTCAGAGCGCGCGCAGCCGCGGCGCGAGGTCGCGCTCGAAGGCGTCGAAGAAGCGCTGCTGGTCGTCGCCCGGGGCGTGGAAGACCAGGTGGGTGAAGCCCGCGTCGACGTAGGGCTTGATCTGCGCGACCGTCTCCTCGGGGTCGGAGCCGACGATCCAGCGCTTCGCGACCTGCTCGATCGGCAGCTCGTCGGCGGCGCGCTCCATGTCGACCGGATCGGTCAGCGAGTGCTTCTGCTCCGGCGACAGCGAGAGCGGCGCCCAGAAGCGCGTGTTCTCGAGCGCGAGCGCCGGATCGGGATCGTAGGAGAGCTTGATCTCGATCATGCGGTCGATGGTCGAGGAGTCGCGATCGGCCGCCGCAGCGCCCGCCTCGACGGCGGGGAGCAGCTTCTCGGTGTAGAGCTCCATGCCCTTGCCCGACGTGCAGATGAAGCCGTCGCCCGCCCGGCCGGCGTACTTGGCGACGACGGGGCCGCCCGCCGCGATGTAGACCGGCACGCCGCTCTCGGGCTTGTCGTAGATCGACGCCTCGTGCGTGGAGTAGTACTCACCGTCGAAGGTGACGCGGTCGCCCGCCCACAGCGCGCGCATCAGCCGCACGGCCTCGCGCATGCGGGCGAAGCGCTCCTTGAAGTCGGGCCAGGTCTGCTCGCCCGCGCCCTGATAGCCGGTGGCGACCTCGTTCAGCGCCTCGCCGGTGCCGACGCCGAGCATGATCCGCTCGGGGTAGAGCACGCCGAGCGTGCCGAACGCCTGGGCGATGACGGCGGGGTTGTAGCGGTAGTGCGGGGTCATCACGGAGGTGCCGAGGGTGATGGTGGAGGTGCGCTCACCGGCCGCGGCGAGCCAGGCGAGGGAGAACGGCGCGTGCCCGCCCGTGTGCCGCCACGGCTGGAAGTGGTCCGAGACGACCGCGGTCTCGAAGCCGTGCCGCTCGGCGCCGACCGCGAGCTCGACGAGCTCCCGGGCGCCGAACTGCTCCGCCGATGCCTTGTACCCGAGCGTGATCGTCATCTGCAGCCTTCGTGAGAGGTGGGACGGCCCCCGGAGCGGGAGCGGCCCCTCCATTCTGCGCCCGCCGCGGCGTCCGGCGGGACGGGTGGACGCACCCGGGGGAGGCGTACCCCGATCCCGTGCTGGGGAGGAGCGTCAGGCCGGCGGAGCGGCGATGTTCACCATCCAGCCGACGCCGTAGCGGTCGACCAGCATCCCGAAGCGGTCGCCCCAGGGCGAGGCGACCAGCGGCTCGACGACCGTGCCGCCCTCGGCCAGGCCGTCCCAGTAGCCGCTCAGCTCGGCGTCGTCGTCGCCGAAGAGCGCGATCGTGATGCGGGCGCCGCTCTCGGCCGGGCTCGAGGAGGGGGAGTCGGAGCCCATCAGGATCATCCCGCTCGGCGTGACGAGCTGGGCGTGCATGATCCGGTCCTGGTCGGCCGGATCCGCGCTCATCCCGAAGTCGCCGAAGCGGCTGGAGCTGAGCTCGCCGCCGAGGACGTCCCGGTAGAACTCCATCGCCTCCTGCGCGGAGCCGTCGAAGCCGATGTAGGGGCTCAGTGAAGTGGGCACGGCACGCCTTTCCGTCGAGGTGCGCCCAGTATCTCCGCGTCCCGACGCGAGCACCAGGGGCGTCCTGCAGAAGGCCCGCCCCCGGCCCTCAGAGCTCGTCGCGGGTGGGCGGGTTCGCGCCGGAGCGGGAGGTCGTGATGCCGGCGACGTGCGCGGCGTGACGGCCGATCGCGTGAAGGGCGGGGCCGTCGAGGAGCATCCCGTTCGCGGCGCCGAGGCCCTGGCGGAACGCCTCGTCGAGGATCGCGCCCATCGCGGAGTCGCCGGCGCCGATCGTGTCCGCCACCACGATCCGGGCGGCGGGCACGGTCACCCGCGTGACGGCCGAGGCCAGCAGAAGTCCCTCCGCGCCGCGTGTGACGACCGCGAGCTGCGACCCGAGGGAGAGCAGCCGGCTGAGGACCTCGTCGAGCTGCATCGTCGGGTAGAGCCACTCCGCGTCCTCGTCGCTGAGCTTCACGACCTCGCACGCGGCGGCGATCCGCTCGAAGCGCGCGAGCGCCTCGGCGTGCGCGCCGACCAGAGCCGGGCGGATGTTCGCGTCGACGCTCGCCGTCACTCCGGCGGGCAGAGCCTCGAGGAGCTCGAGCACGGCGGATCCGCCCGGCTCGAGGAAGATCGCGATGGAACCGGTGTGGACGTGGGAGGCGCCCTCCGGGTCCGCCGCCGGCGGGTTCCAGGAGAGGTCGAAGACGTAGCGGGCCGACCCGTCCGCGGCGAGGACCGCCCGAGCGGTGCTGGTGCGCTCCGAGTCGCCGTGCCGGACCTCCACGCCGGAGGCCTCGAGGTGGGCGCTGATGCGGCGGCCGCGCTCGTCGTCGGCGATGTCGGTGACGAGGGTCGCGGGTCGCCCGAGTCGGGCGAGCGTGAGGGCGACGTTGGCCGGGGAGCCGCCGACGTGCTCCGTGGCGCTGCCGTCGCGCTCGACGATGTCGATCAGCGCCTCGCCGATGACCAGGGTGCGGGAAGCCGGGCTGACGCGCTCGTCGGTGGAGGACATGCCGACATCATGCCGGGTGACGGGGTCGCCCCGCGACGCGCGGGGCCGACTGGCGCAAGCGGCTCGCGTCCCGACCGCGGTCTCAGCCCCGGGCGCGCAGGTCCGCCAGCACCGCGTCCACGGTCGTGATCTCGATCAGCGGCGCGTACAGGGACATGGCGTCGAGCGCGCGCTGGTGGTCGGCCTCGGAGGCGCCCGCGCAGGCGTCCGCGGCGACCCTGACCCGCACTCCGGCGTCCGCGGCCGCCAGCGCCGTCGAGAGCACGCAGCAGTCGGTCGAGACGCCGGTGAGCACGAGCTCGCGGGAGTCGTCGAGCTCGGCCTCGAGCTCGGGCCCCCACTTGCCGAAGGTCGTGGCGGTGATCGTGCGGTGGCCCTCGAACCCGGCCACGAGCTCGTAGAGCCGGTCGCTCTCGGGGACGAGCGCGAACGGCCATTCGCGGTAGTAGGGGATCCACGCGCCGGCGGGCCGCTCCGGGGCGACGAAGCGGGTGGTCACGACCCGCTCGCCGAACGCCGGGAGGAGCCGGCGGGTCCCCTCGGCCGCGCGCTCGAATCCGCCGGATCCCCACGGCGACTCGGCGTCGGCGAAGACGTGCTGCAGGTCGATCGCGACGAGCAGGCTCACGCCGAGACCTCCTGGCGGCGGACGGCCCCGCGCGAGAGCGCGAGCGTCCCTGCGAAGCCGATCACGAGCGCCACGAGGACGCCGAGGTTGGCGCCGGCCCAGTCGCCGTCGCGGCCGCCGAGCGGGCCGAGGAGGTAGCCCTCCCACTCGAACCCGGGGGAGTAGTTGACCACCAGGCCCCAGCCGACGACCGCGCCGATCAGCACGAGGGCCACGGGGACCGCCGAGACGCTGCCGTAGCGGCCGCGGGAGTCGTACAGAGCCTCCTGGTCGTAGTCGCGCCGACGGAGGAGGAGGTCCGCGAGGAAGACGCCGAGCCAGGCCGCGATCGGCACGCCGAGGGTGATCAGGAAGCCCTGGAACGGGCCGAGGAAGTCGCCCGCGACGAACACGACGTAGACCGCTCCGAGGACCATCAGCACGCCGTCGATCCCGGCGGCCACCGGCCGCGAGACCTTGAGCCCCGTGCTGAGCAGCGCCAGGCCCGAGGAGTAGATGTCCATCACGGCCCCGCCTATCAGGCCGAGCAGCGCGACGACGATGAAGGGGAGCAGGAACCAGGTCGGCAGGATCCCGGCGAGCGCTCCGATCGGGTCCGCGGCGATCGCGTCCGAGAGCTCCTGCGAGGAGCCGGCCAGCAGCAGGCCGACGACCACCAGCACGACGGGCGCGACCGCTCCGCCGATCGTCGTCCACGCGATCACTCCGCTCGTGCGGGCACCGCGGGGGAGGTAGCGGGAGTAGTCGGCCGCGGCGTTCACCCAGCCCAGCCCGAAGCCGGTCATCATGAACACGAGCCCGCCGATGACCGCGGAGGCCGAGCCCGCGGGCAGGGCGCCGACGGCGGCGAGGTCGATCCGGTCGAGGACGAGCACGACGTAGACCACGGTCAGCACGGCGGTCGCGACGGTGATCGCGAGCTGGAGCCGCATGATCAGGCGGAAGCCCGCGATCCCGGCGATCACGATGAGCGCGGCGACCACGATCAGCGCGACCACCTTGGTGAGCACGCCGCCGTCCCAGCCGAACTCCTCGAACACCGTCGCCGTCGCGAGCACCGCGAGGGAGGCCAGCACCGTCTCCCAGCCCACCGTGAGCAGCCAGGAGATCACCGAGACGAGGCGGTTGCCGTCGACCCCGAAGGCCGCCCGGCTGAGCACCATCGTCGGGGCGGAGCCGCGCTTGCCGGCGACGGCGACCAGACCGCAGAAGAGGAACGAGACGACGATCCCGATCACGCTGACGAGCGTCGCCTGCCCGAAGGAGAGGCCGAAGCCGAGGAGGAAGGAGCCGTAGCTCAGCCCGAGCACGGACACGTTCGCGGCGAACCACGGCCAGAACAGGTCGCGAGGGCGGCCGTGCCGCTCCGACTCCTGGATCGTGTCGAGGCCGTTGAGCTCGATGCCGCCGGCGGGGCGGGTGCTCGGACGATCGGGGGAGGTCATCGCGTCCTCGTTCTCACGGTTGCCGGCCCTGCGCCGGAGCTGTGACGAACCTACAGCGCCCCGCGCTCGAACAGCAGCCGGAGCGATTCGAGGTCGTCCGCGACCCGCGCGCAGTCCTCGTCCCAGTCGTCGAGGCTCATCCCGGGGCGCCGCCGCACGGTGAAGGCCACTTCGGCGCCGTCCCCGTTCACGAGCACCCGGAGCGGATTGTCCACCACCGTCCCGTCGGGGAGCGTGACCTCGTGGTCCGCGACGCCGAACGGGTTCTGCGGGGCGAAGCGCACCTCGACCCGGCCCATCGGCGAGTCGGCGAACCAGCGTCCGTCGACCTGCTCGAGCGCGGAGGAGGCGAGGCCCGCGGCCCACCGCGGGAGGTTCGCCGGGTCGGAGACGAAGGCGTACACCTCCGCGGCCGGAGCCTCGATCACGACGCCCACGGGGCGCGATTCGTACAGGGTCATCAGCTCGTCCTTCCTCTGCAGCCGGTCAGTGCTCGTCGCCGAAGCTGGCGACCAGCAGCGCGGCGAGCGCCGTCCGCTCCAGCATGCCCTCGATGCCGATCGCCTCGCTGCGCGCGTGCGCCCCCTCGCCCGGGGCGCCGAGCCCGTCGAGGACCGGCAGGCCCAGCGCGGCGACGAGGTTGCCGTCGCTCGCCCCGCCGACCGCGATCTCGCGGAGGGGGACGTCGATCCGCTTCGCGACCCGCTCGGCCCTGCGGTAGAGCGCGGCGACGGAGGCGGTCCGCTCGAAGACGGGCCGCTCCCAGGAGCCGCGCACCTCCAGCCGGATGCGCGGGTCGGCGGCGGCGAGCGCGTCGAGCTCGGCCTCGACGCGGGCGGCCTCGGCGGATCCGCGGATCCGCGCCTCCAGCTCCAGGCGCACGCGGGCCGTCGTCACGTTGACCCGCGAGCCGCCGGAGACCACTCCGATGTTGACCGAGGTGCCCTCCTCCTCCCGCGCGATCGCCAGCACCCGCGGGATCAGCGAGCCGAGCTCGTGGATCGCGCTCGCCCCCTTCTCCGGCTCGACCCCGGCGTGCGCCTCGACCCCGACCACGTCGATCACGAAGCGCCCGATGCCCTTGCGCGCCGTCTTGACCGCGTCGCCGATCGCGCCCTCGAACACCAGGACCGCGTCGGCGCCCGCGCACTGCCGCTCCAGGAACGGGCGGGAGGCGGCGCTGCCGATCTCCTCGTCCCCGCTCATCACCAGGCGGACGGCCGGATGCGGGACGCCGGCGTGGCGGAGCGCGGCCACCAGCCACACCATCTGCACCAGCCCGGCCTTCATGTCGTAGCTGCCCGGGCCGCTCAGGCGGTCGCCGTCGACGGCGAAGGGCCAGGAGCGGGTCGTGCCCAGGGGCCACACCGTGTCGTAGTGGCCGAGCAGCGCCACGAACGGACGCGTGCCCCGGTGCGGTCTTGCGCCACCGCTCGCCGGGACGGTCCAGCTGGTCGCGGTCGGCGCGTCCTGCGCACGCCGGTGCTGCACGTCGGCGTCGTGCCCGAGCCGCTCTCCCACCCAGTGCACCAGGAAGGCGTGCAGCTCGCCGAGCGCCTCGAGGGAGTCGCTGGGGCTCTCGATCATCACGAGGTGCCGGACGTCGTCGAGCATCCGCGAGCGGTTGTCGCGGAGGAAGGAGCGCACGCGGGCGGCGTCGTCGGCATCGGGGAAGGTCATCGACTCCGGAGTACCAGAGTGTGGCCGCTCGCGCGAACCGGCTGAACCGTTCGGGCCCCCGTTACGTTGGTGCAGGAAGAGGTGGAGATGTCCGAGGATCAGGCCCAGATGCTGCGTGCGCTGCACGACGAGCACGCCAGCGCGCTCTGGCGGTTCGTGCTGCGCCTGACCGGCGACCGCCAGATGGCGGAGGACGTCGTGCAGGAGGCGCTGCTGCGCGCCTGGAAGCACCCCGAGATCCTCGCCCAGGGCGAGGCCGCCGCCCGCTCCTGGCTCTACACCGTGGCCCGGAACCTCGTCATCGACGACCGCCGCAGCGCCCGCTACGCCCGGGAGCTGGGCACGGACGAGGTCCCCGAGCGCCCGACCGCCGACCGCACCGACCAGGTGCTCGACGCCTGGCTGCTCTCGGACGCGCTCAGCGGACTGAGCCACGACCACCGCGCGGTCATCGTGCACGCCTACTACGGCGGCCGCACGGTCACCGAGATCGCCGCGCTGCTGGGGATCGCCCCGGGCACCGTCAAGTCGCGGATGCACTACGGGATGCGGGCCCTCAAGCTCGCACTGCAGGAGCGGGGGGTGACGGAGCTGTGAGCCGCGACCCCTCCTCCGACGACCGGCACGACGACCCCTTCCGCGACTGGGACGCCGCGTACCTCCTCGGATCCCTGACCGCTGCCGACCGCCGCGAGTATGAGCTGCACCTGCGCGCCTGCCCCGGCTGCCGCGAGTCCCTCGCCGAGTTCGTCCCGCTGCCGGGCCTGCTGGCCCACCTGCCCCAGGACGAGGCGATGCGCCTGGTCGAGGAGCCGGAGGCGGCCGGCGATCCGGCTCCGGCGGCACTGCTGACCCGCCTCGCCGCGGCCACCGACTCCGTCCGCCGCCGGACGCGGCTGCGCATCGCGGGCCTGGTGCTCGCCGCCGCGGGCGTCTCGGCCGCCGCCGCCGTCGCCCTGCCTCTCGCGATCGGCCCGACCCTCGCCCCCGTCGAGACCGTCGGCTCGACCGTCTCGCTCGCCGCGGCTCCGGGCGTCCCCGTCGAGGCCTCCGTGCGGTTCGTGCCGCAGCAGTGGGGCACGCGGATCGACATGGACTGCAGCTGGGCCGACACGGCCGAGCAGTACGCGGGCTCGGCCGGCTACGTCCTCTACGTCACGGACACCTCGGGCGGCACCGAGGCCGTCGGATCGTGGACGAGCGCGCCGGGGACGACGATGGAGCCCAGCCTCGCCACCGGGCTCCCGCTGTCCGAGATCGCCTCGGTCGAGGTGCGGCTGCAGGGATCGGACACCGTCGTGCTCACCGGCCGCCCCTGAGCGGGCCGCCGGATTCCCAGGTGCGCGCTCCGCGGACTGAGTAGCTTCTCAGTCATGACGATCGCGACCCTCGCCCTCGCCCCCGCCTCCGTGGCGACCGCCTCCTCCTCCGACAGCATCGACGAGCTCTCCGGACTCGTCGGCGTCGCCGCGCGGGTGATCGCCGCGCTCGGAGAGGCGGGCGTCGGCCTGCTGACGCTGATCGAGACGGTGTTCCCGCCGATCCCGAGCGAGCTCGTGCTGCCGCTGGCCGGCTTCCTCGCCCAGCAGGGCCGGATGAACCTGGTGCTGGTCGTGATCACGGCGACCCTCGGCGCCTACCTCGGCGGCCTGATCCTCTACGCGCTCGGCCACCGCATCGGCACGGAGCGCTCGATCCGCCTGCTCTCCAAGCTCCCGCTGGTCGACCGCGAGGACTTCGAGAAGGCGGTCGGCTGGTTCCGCCGGCACGGCACCTGGGCGGTCCTCTTCGGTCGCCTCATCCCGGGCGTGCGCAGCCTCATCTCGCTCCCCGCGGGGGCCGAGCGGATGAACCTGCTGCTGTTCTCGGGACTGACGATCCTCGGCTCCGGCGTCTGGAACGGCCTGCTGATCGGCCTCGGCGCGGCCCTCGGCACGCAGTACGAGCTCGTCGACCAGTACGCGGGCGTGCTCGACGCGATCATCTACAGCGCGTTCGGCGTGCTGCTGCTCGCGCTCGTTGTGCGCCGCGTGCGGCGGCACCGTGCCGCGGCGCGCACCGGATCGCGCCACTGACCTGCGTCCTCGGGCGGGCGGGCGCAAGGCCCCGCGCCACCCCGCCCCGGTGCCCTAACGTTCGAGGGGTCCGCACTCCCCGACGCGAAGGAACGCCATGTCCGAGACCGCCGCGCCCACGATGTCCCGCACCTCCGTCGAGCGCTGGTGGATCATCGCCGTCTCGCTGATCGCGATCGTGCTCGGCGTCATCGCCGTCCTGATCCCCGGTCCGACGCTGCTGACCGTCGCCATCGTCTTCGGCATCCACCTGATCGCCGCGGGCGTCTTCCGCCTGCTGCTGGCCTTCACCGCCTCGCGGCTCGATGCCCGGGTGCGCTGGCTCGCGGGCCTGCTCGGCGCCCTGATCCTGGTCGCGGGCATCCTGTGCCTGTCGAACCCGTTCGAGTCGCTGAGCGTCCTGGGCCTCGTGATCGGCGCGGGCTGGATCCTCGACGGCGTCTCGAGCATCACCAGCGGCCGCACCGTCGCCGGCCCCGCGTGGCTGCCGATCGCGGCAGGGATCGCCTCGGTCATCGCGGGCGTCCTGACGATCATCATGCCCGTGCTGGCGCTGGCCTCCTTCGTCACGGTCGCGGCCATCCTGCTGATCGTCGTGGGCGTCTCGGGCCTGCTCCTGCTCCCGGGCCGCACGAAGCGCCCCGAGGGCGCCGAGGCGTAGACCGCGCGGATGGCCGATCCCGATCTCGTCCCCGAGCTGCTCGTCGCCGACCTCGACCGGAGCCTGGGATTCTGGTGCGGTCCCTGCGGGTTCCGGATCCACTACGCCCGGCCCGAGGAGGGCTTCGCGTACCTGGTCCTCGGCTCCGCGCACGTGATGCTCGAAGAGGCGGGGCGGGGCCGCAACTGGATCGCGGCACCGCTGGAGCGCCCGTTCGGCCGGGGGATGAACCTGCAGCTGCACGTCGACGACGCCGACCGGACGGCAGCGGCGCTCGCCGAGGCCGGGACGCCGCTGTTCTCGCCGCTCGAGACCCGCTGGTACCG
Source organism: Rathayibacter sp. AY1C1 (assembly GCF_002932105.1). Taxonomy (NCBI): domain Bacteria; kingdom Bacillati; phylum Actinomycetota; class Actinomycetes; order Micrococcales; family Microbacteriaceae; genus Rathayibacter; species Rathayibacter sp. AY1C1. Next base: position 55,512 of record NZ_PSWH01000007.1, read on the forward strand.
GGTCGGAGCGGAGGAGGCGGGCGTCCGTCAGCTGGTGGTGGCCGATCCCGACGGGTACCTGCTGCGGTTCCAGTCGTCGCTCGGACGCCGACCGGCCCGAGCGGACGTCCCCGTCGCTCCCTGACCGGCCGACCGCGCCACCATCCGCTCGGCTCGGGACGTCATGCCAGCGAGTGACGACCGTGACACTGCGCGGCTGGTTGCCTCGGAGACATGACGCAGCACCCCGCCACCGCGACCCTCCCGCAGGTCCCGCCCGCCGCCCTCTCCGAGCCCGCTATCGAGCAGGCCGCCTCGGCGGAGCACGAGCCCCTCGTCCGTCCGGCGGACCTGGTGTCGGCGCTCACGGGCGTCGCGCTCTGCTTCTTCTCCCTCTTCGTCTACGCCATCGCGCACTGGCAGTACTTCGGCACGGACGTCGACGAGATGAGCGTCCTCGGCTGGCTCGCGCCGCTGATCGCCGGCGTCGCCTGCCTGCTGTCGGCCGTCGTGTCCGTCGGGGTCCGCGCCTCCGGGCGCCGCGCCGAGCGGACCGCGGCATGATCCCCGTCCTCGCCGGGCCCGGCCTCGAGGCCGCGGAGCAGCTCCTCGTCCGCGCCGGATGCCTCCGCCCCGAGCACCCGTGGGCGGCCGGTGCCGCCACGGAGGCCGCGCCGCGGATCGACTTCGCCGTCCTCGCCGAGCAGGCGTGCCTCCTCGACCTCTCGGAGGAGGCGGTCGCCCGCATCGCCGTGTCGCTCGCCACCGGCCGTCCCGTCGATCTGCGGAGCGCCTTCGGGCATCTCGCGCGCGACCACGCCCGGCTCGTCATGACCGCGGTCGCCGCTGCCGCCGGGCACGACCGCGTGAGCAGCCGGATCCGCGTGGTCGGCGACGAGCGCCGGGTCGAGACGGCGCCGCCCCTGGCCGTCTGGCCCTCCTGAGCCCCCCGCCCGCCCCGATCGGGCGGGCGCGCTCGCCGATCCGACCCTGGGCTCCGCGTTCCTCCGATGCTCCGGCCCGGTGAGCCGTACGGAGGTGCCGTGCCGCCGACCCGCGTCGCTACGGCCTTTCGGAGGTGCCCGGTTTAGGGTGTCCGTGTGCAACGAGTCGACGATTTCCCAGGAGCCGGACCGGTGGCGACCTCACCCGAATCCGGTGACCAGGGGGAGGCGTCCGCGCATCGGCTCTCCCCGACGGCGACCTCTCCCGTGCAGGTGACGAGCGGCGAGGCCGGCTACCAGGGCGGCAACGTGGCCGATCCGGTGTGGCAGTCGTGGCGCGACGAGCTCGCCAAGGTCGGCGGTCCGTCGCCCCTGCTCCACTTCGTGGACTCGCCCCGGACGCGCATCGAGCTCTCGACCACGCACCCCGGCGGGCTGCCCCCGTTCATCTCGGGCAAGACGACGCTCCTCTCCTCGCTCATCCGCGACGAGCTCGCCCTGCGCACCGCGAAGAACGCCGCGGGCGCGATCACCGACAAGGGGATCGAGCTGCGCTCGGTCCGCGGCATCGAGGGCGTCCACCTCGCCATCGGCCTCGCCCAGTGGCGCGCCGGCGACACGGAGTTCACCGCTCCCGTGCTCCTCCGCCCGCTCGCCATCCGCCGCTACGGCCGCGACTTCGAGCTCAAGCTCAAGGGCCAGCCCTACTTCAACCCGCAGCTCGCGCGCGCCCTCAAGCAGCAGTTCGGCATCACGATCGACCCCGAGCAGTTCGTCGAGCTGGCCGTGCAGAACGGCGTCTTCAAGCCGCAGCCGGTCATCGACCAGCTGCGCGGCCTGACCTCGCACCTGCCGTGGTTCGCCGTGCACCCGCGCCTCGTGGTCTCGAGCTTCGCCGACGTGGCGGGCGACATGCTCCGCGACGCCCGGATGCTCGAGCACCCCGTCCTCGACGCCGTCGCCGGGAACCCGGCCGCCAAGCGGGCGCTGCAGCAGTCGCAGAAGGTGGCGTCGATCATCCCGCAGGACGAGCGTCCTCCGGCGACCGACAACCTCCTCCTCGACGCGGACGCCGAGCAGGAGCAGGTGATCGCGAACATCGCGGCCGGCAACTCGCTCGTCGTGAAGACCCTTCCCGGCACGGGCGGCACCCAGACCATCGTCAACGCGATCGGCGCCCTGGCCGCCCAGCACAAGCGCGTGCTGGTCGTCAGCGCCCGCCGGTCGAGCCTCGACAGCATCCACCAGCGCCTGCTCTCGGCGGGCCTGGGCGGCATCGCGGTCGGGCCCCGCACGCTCCGCCGCGACCTCATCCAGTCGATCGGCCGCAACGAGAAGGCGGCGCGCCCCTCCGTCAGCGAGATCGACGACGCCCTGCTCCGGCTGCGGAAGGTGCTGCTCGACTACCGCGGCGCGCTCTCCCGGCGCGACGAGAGCTTCGGCGTCTCGGCGCTGCAGGCCCTCGAGGAGCTCGCCCGCCTCTCGCAGCTGCGGACGCCCCCGTCGACCGCCGCCCGCCTCGACCGCCGCTCCGTCACCGCTCTCGCGCACAGCCGCCCCGAGGCGACCCGGATGCTGATCGAGTCGGCGCGCCTGGGCGAGTTCCGCTACGGCCCGGGCGACTCGCCCTGGTACGGGGCCCAGTTCGACTCCACCGCCGACGCCGAGATCGCCCACGAGCTGGCCAAGCGCCTGCACCTGCGCGACCTGCCGCGCCTGCTCGACCGCGCCCAGGACGTCATCGGCCAGACGCGGATGCGCCCGTTCGAGTCGGTCGCCGAGCTCGGCATCTACCTGCGCCTGCTGCAGGACGTCCGCGAGACGCTGGACAAGTTCCAGCCGGCCGTCTTCGACCGCTCGATCCAGGACCTCATCGTCGCCACCTCGCCGCGCCGCGAGGCCGCCGAGATGTCGTCCACCAACCGCCGGCGCCTGAAGAAGCTCGCCCGCGAGTACCTGCGTCCCGGCGCGCACGTCACCGACCTCAACGCGGCGCTCCGCCGGGTGCAGCAGCAGCGGACGCTGTGGCAGCGCTACGCGGTCGCCGGCACGATCCCCGAGGTCCCGGTCGGCGTCGCCGACGTGCAGGTGGCCTACCAGCAGGTGACCGACCAGCTGAGCCGTCTCGACGAGCCGCTCGGCCGCCGCGGGACGAACCTGCAGCTCGCCTCGCTCCCTCTCGCCGAGCTGGCCTCGATGGTGTCCGGCCTCGCCGAGGACAGCGAGGTGCTGGCCAACCTCCAGGAGCGGACGACCCTCCTCGCCACCCTGCGCGACTGGGGCCTGGACCCGCTGCTCACCGACCTCTCGCGCCGCCACGTGCCGGCCGAGCTGGTCGCGGGCGAGCTGGACCTGGCCTGGTGGCGCTCGGCGCTCGAGATCATGCTGACCGACGAGCGCGCACTGCTCGGCGGCAACACGAGCGTGCTCGACCGGCTCGAGGCCGACTTCAAGCTCGTCGACGAGGCGCACGCCGCCTCGAGCGCCGAGCTGCTGGCCTGGAAGCTCTCCGAGACCTGGAAGATCGGGCTCGTCGACTGGCCGCAGGAGCGCGACGCGCTGCGCGCGCTGCTGCGCACCGAGGCGGCGACGACCCCTCAGGAGCTGCAGAAGGCCGCTCCGCACCTCTCGCGCGTGCTCGCTCCGGCCTGGCTCGCCTCGCCGTACGAGGTGCACCGCATCGGCACCGAGACGACCTTCGACGCGGTGTTCCTCGTCGACGCCGGGGCGACCACGCTGGCCGAGAACGTCGGAGCGATCCGCCGGGCCAAGCAGGTCGTCGCGTTCGGCGACCCGGTCACGCAGACCCCCACTCCCTTCGGCCTGCGCGTCGACGAGACGCCGGAGTTCGGCTCCACCGCCTCGCGGACCGACGTGGAGGCGCTGCACGCCCAGTCGGCGCTCGCCCGACTCGGCGAGCTGCTCAACACCGTCACGCTCACCCGCAGCTACCGCGCGGGCGGCGAGGACCTGGCCGAGCTGGTCAACCGCCGCTTCTACGGCGGCCGCATCGACTCCCTGCCCTGGGCCGGCTCCTTCCTCGGACACGACTCGCTCCGCTTCCACTACATCGCGAGCGGGCACGGCATGCCCGAGAACGACTCCGGAGCCGTCGAGTCCGTCGACGCCGAGGTCGCGAAGGTGGTCGAGCTGGTGCTCGAGCACGCCGTGATCCGTCCGCGCGAGTCGCTGATGGTCATCACCGCGAGCCCTCGCCACGCCGTGCGGGTGCAGCAGGCGGTGCTGACGGCCTTCGCCAAGCGCACCGACCTGAGCGACTTCATCCTCGGCGACCGGCCCGAGCCCTTCGCCGTCGTGACGCTGGAGCAGTCGGTCGCGCAGAGCCGTGACCGCGTCATCTTCTCGATCGGCTACGGCCGGACGCCCCACGGCCGCCTGCTGTCAAACTTCGGCGCTCTCGCGGAGCCGGGTGGAGAGCGCCTGCTGGCGGTCGGGATGACCCGTGCCCGCCGCTCGATGGACATCGTCTCGTGCTTCCGCCCGGGCGACATCGACGAGTCGCGCATGCGCTACGGCATGGTCGCGCTCGCGCAGGTGCTGCAGGAGGCGGAGGACCGCGTCCAGCCGAGCGACCGCGACGACTACTCGGAGCCGATGCTGGTGGATCTCGCCGCGCGCCTCGAGCGCCGCGGACTCCGGGTCAACATCGGGCACAAGGGCAAGCTGGCCCTCGTCGCCGCGCACGGGACCCGTGCCGTGGTGGTCGAGACCGACCGCGACGTGAGCACGCAGAGCCTGCGCGTGTCGCTGCGCCTGCGTCCGGAGCTGCTGCGCCGGCTGGGCTGGCACTACCTGCGGGTGCACAACTTCGAGCTGTTCGCCGACCCCGAGGCCGTGGCCGCGCGGGTGGCCGGGCTGATCGGTGCGACCGCGGGGGAGGAGCAGACCCCTGCTCCCGCCGCCGGCGAGGCTCCTGCTGCTCCCGCCGCTCCTGCCGCCGCCGCCGCTCCGGCATCGGGGGAGACGCAGCCCGTCGAGCCGCTGCCGCACGACTGATCGTGGCGCCGGATCCCGACGCCCCCGCGGGTGCCGACCGCCCGTTGCGGCGCACCCGCGGCGGTCGGCGGGCGACGCTCCCCGCGAAGCCCGGCACCGATCCGTCCCCGCACGACGCTCCGATCGCCGACCCCTCCGCGCCGACCGCGCGCCCCGGCACCGGCCCGAACGACGCGCGCCTGCGCCAGGACGTCCCCCCGCACTACTGACGTCAGCCGGACCGGTCGGTGATCCGCGAGTCGGCGCTCGACCCGTCGACGACCTCGGACCTCACCCCGCCGCGCCCCGCCTCGACGAGCGAACGCGTCACGCCGCTGTCCGGCGACCGCTCACGTCGGACCCGGCGACGGTGACCGGCTGCTTCCCGTCCGGTGCCTGCGGACGATCGCGTCCGTCCGGTGCCTAGCTGATCGACCGCTTTCCGCCTCATGCCCGGCGATGTCCGATGAAGGCGTGGACACAGGAACGATCAGTCCCCGCCGGAGACGCTGAAGGCCCCGATAGGCGACCTGCCGAGGGTGCAGGTGTCGTCCGAAACGCGTGCCAGCGTTTCGAACGCACTGTTCGCACACCGCTCCACGGAACGCTCTCCATCGGGAAGCCGACCGCGGTCTTCTTCCGCCTCCGGCGGAAGAAGACAGGACAACTCAGTCGACGTGCTTGCCGGAGTTCGCGGTGGTGGCGGTGCCGTTGTTGGCGAGCAGGTCGCGGATGTCGGAGAGGAGCTCGAGCTCGGTGGGGGCCTTGTCCTCCGCGGCGGGGGCGTCGGCGGCCTTCTTGGCGAACGCGGCGTTCTTGAGGTGGTTGATCGGCAGGACGAACGCGAAGTAGAGGACGAAGGCGACGATCACGAACTGGATCAGGGCCGAGATGACCGAGCCGTAGGCGATGACGGTCGGGTCCTCGCCGTTCTCTCCCGGTCGGATGGGCCAGACCAGGGCCTCGAGGGAGGAGGCGTCGAAGATCACGCCGATGAGCGGGTTGAAGATCCCCGTCACGATCGCGTTGACGATGGTCGTGAAGGCGGCGCCGATGACCACGGCGACAGCCAGGTCGATGACGTTGCCGCGGAGGATGAACTCTTTGAAGCCGTTGATCATGATCGTTCCGTTTCTGCCGTGAGCGGTGGGTGGCGGGTCAGCTCCGGGAGGAGGAACCCGAGGAGGAGGACCCGGAGGAGCCCGAGGACGACGAGGAGGAGGACGATCCGGAGCCCGAGGACCCCGAGCCGGACGAGGAGCCGCCCGAGCCCGATGAACCCGAGGATCCGGAGGAGGAGCCGCCCGATCCCGAGGAGCCCGACGACGAGTCGGATGAGCCGGAGCCGGATGCGCCCGAGCCGGACGAGCCGGCACCCGAGGAGGAGGAGCCGCCCTCGCTCGACTTCCCGCCGGAGCGGGAGTCGGTGCGGTAGAAGCCCGAGCCGTTGAAGGTCACGCCGACCGCGCTGAACACCTTGCGCAGCGCCCCCTGGCAGCTCGGGCACTCGGTGAGCGTGTCGTCGGTGAACTTCTGCTGGATGTCGAAGGCGTTGCCGCACTGCGTGCAGCGGTAGGAGTAGGTGGGCACAGGGGGCTCCTCGGAGGCGGGTGGGGGAGAAGGAGAACGGGGTCAGTGGCGCAGGTCGACGATGCCGGAGGGAGTGACGACTCCGTCGACGGCCTGGTCGTGGACCTCGCTGGGCACCCGGTCGACGAGCTCGCTGTCGAAGACGACGGCGTAGACCGGCGGGCACTTCTCCATCGAGCCGAGGGTCTTGTCAAAGTAGCCGCGCCCCCAGCCCATCCGCATCCCCTGCCGGTCGACGGTGGCGGCCGGGACGACGATGAGGTCGACGTCGTTGATCGCGATGGGGCCGAGCAGGTTCCCGACGGGCTCGGGCATGCCGAACAGGCCCTGGGTCTCGGTGTGGCCGTCGCCGACCGCCCAGTCGAGCAGGCCGTCCTGGCGCGAGACGGGGAAGAGGACGCGGATGCCGTGGCTCTCGGCCCAGCCCAGGAACGGCCGGGTGCTCGGCTCGTCCGGAGCGGAGAGGTAGCACGCGAGGGAGCGGGCCCCCACGCGGGTGGCGAGCTCGATCAGGTGGGCGGTGATTTGCTCCGCGGCCTGGTCGCGAGCGGTCGAGGTCTGCGTGCGGCGGCGCTCGCGCAGCTCGGCGCGCAGCGCCCGCTTCTCGTGCGTGATGTCGGCTGGCATGCGCTCAGTCTAGAACCGGGCCCCGCGCCGGCCTCCGCGCGGACGACCCTGAGGGACGCTCGTCCCGGACCGCCCCGGAACGGGGTCCGGCGCCTTCCGTCGCCGGTCCTGGCGCGAAACTCCCGCGACTTCCCCCGCCGCTAGGATGGCGCCCCATGGGCACTCGAATCCGCAAAGCAGTCATCCCCGCCGCAGGTCTCGGCACCCGCTTCCTGCCGGCGACGAAGGCCATCCCCAAGGAGATGCTGCCGGTCGTCGACAAGCCGGCGATCCAGTACGTGGTCGAGGAGGCGGCGGACGCCGGCCTCCAGGACGTGCTCGTGATCATCGGGCGCAACAAGAACGCGCTCGCCAACCACTTCGACTCGGTGCCCGAACTCGAGCAGAACCTGTCCCAGAAGAAGGACGACAAGAAGCTCGAGCACGTCAAGTACGCCAGCGACCTCGCCGACGTGCACTTCGTCCGCCAGGGCGAGCCGAAGGGCCTCGGCCACGCGGTCTCCCGCGCGCAGCGCCACGTCGGCGACGAGCCCTTCGCCGTGCTCCTCGGCGACGACCTGATCGACGCCCGCGACCCGCTGCTCTCCCGGATGATCGACGTCGCCGAGCAGCGCGACACCACGGTGGTCGCGCTGCTCGAGGTCGACCCCGACCAGATCCACCTCTACGGCTGCGCGGCGGTCGAGGCGACCGACGAGGACGACGTGGTGCGGATCACCGGGCTGGTCGAGAAGCCCTCCAAGGAGGACGCCCCCTCGAACCTCGCGATCATCGGCCGCTACGTGCTGAAGCCCGACGTGTTCGGCGTGCTCGAGCACACCGCTCCGGGCAAGGGCGGCGAGATCCAGCTGACGGACGCGCTGGAGCGCATGGCACAGGACCCGGCCGAGTTCGGCGGCGTCTACGGCGTCGTGTTCCGCGGCCGCCGCTACGACACCGGCGACAAGCTCGACTACATCAAGGCCATCGTGCAGCTCGCCTCCGACCGCGACGACCTCGGCAAGGACCTCAAGCCCTGGCTGAAGGACTTCGTCGCCGGCCTCTGAGCCCCGGCGAGCGCTCCTCCGGAACGGACGGGACCCCCTGCTGCGGCACGGGATCCCGTCCGTTCGTCCGTTCCCCGAGAGCACGGAACGCCGCGGAGTCCAGTCCCCCTCCCGCAGTGCGGCGGAGCAGTAGGGTCGCATCATGCCGCTCCCGATCCCGACGCTCACCGAGGGTCGTGTCACCGTCCGCCCCATCCGCGTGCGCGACGCCCGCCCTCTCGAGCGGGAGCTGATCGCGAACCGGTCGTGGCTGCGCCAGTGGGAGGCGTCCGACCCCCGGGGAGGCGCCGCATTCGACGTGCGCGCCAGCATCCGCTCGCTGCAGCAGAACGCGCGGGCCGGCGGGGGAGTGCCGTTCCTCATCGACTGGGACGGCGAGCTCGCCGGGCAGCTCAACATCTCGAACATCGGGTACGGCTCGCTCTCCTCCGGGTCGATCGGCTACTGGGTGTCCGAGCGCTACGCCGGGCGGGGGATCACTCCGATCGCCGTGGCCCTCGCGGCCGACCACGCCTTCCTCGACCTGGGGCTGCACCGGATCGAGATCTGCATCCGCCCGGAGAACCGGCCGAGCCTGCGCGTGGTCGAGAAGCTCGGCTTCCGCTACGAGGGCCTGCGGCGACGCTTCATCCACATCAACGGCGACTGGCGCGACCACTTCTGCTTCGCCCTCGTGGCGGAGGAGGTGCCCCGCGGCGTGCTCCGCCGCTACCTCGACGGGCAGGTCCCGTCGGAGGTCGGCGTGCCGACCGACGCGGATCTCCGCGCCTCGCGCCGCTCGGGTCTCTCCGGACCCTCCGACGGCGCCGGTGTCCCTCCGACGGGGCCCCGACTGATCCGCGATCCGCACGGACACACCTACCCGTAATGACGGACGGGAGTGCCCGGTGCTCCTAGCGTTGTCCGCATGAGTAGCGACTGGCTGGGCGGGGGCGTCGTCTGGGCGCTCGCCGCCGTTCTGTGGGTCGCCTACCTGATCCCCACGTGGATGCGCAGGCGGTCGTACAACGCGACCGAGCGCAACGCGGTGAGGCTGCAGCAGACGCTGCGGATCCTCGCCGAGACCGCGGAAGTGCCCGAGCACGTGCGTGCGGAGGCGACGGCCCGCGAGGTGTCGCTGCAGCAGCGACGGCTCCGGGTGACCGAGACACGACGACGAGCCGAAGAGAAGGCACAGGCGATGGAGCTGGCACAGGCGGAGAAGGCGGCGCGCGACGCGCTGCGACGGGCGACCGCGAGCGCACGGCGGAGCACGCGATCGGGGCCCTCGGTCCTGCGCTGGCGCCAGGGCGCCGCGCTGGCCGTGCTGGTCGGCGCGGTCGCCGCGCTGGTCGGGCTCGTGATGCTGCCGTTCGGAGGCACGGGCGCGGTGCCGCTCGTCGGCCTGCTCCTCGCCGTCGCGGGGCTCGGCACGCTGATCCTGCTGGCGCCGGGTCGCCGCCGCGCCGCCGGTCCGGCCGCGACAGCGACGACGGCCGCCGCGACCGAGCGCCGGCGCGCCGAGGTCTTCGAGGCCGAGCTCGCCGAGGAGGCCGCGGACGACGCCTCCGAGGAGCTCGCCGAGGACCGTGCGAGCTGGACGCCGCAGCCGCTCCCCAAGCCGCTCTACCTGTCCCGGGGCACGGTCGCCGCCTCCGCGATGGCGTCGATCGACGCCGTGGAGCGCCTGCGCACCGCCGCGGCGGAGGCGGAGCTCGCCCAGCGCGCCGCCGCGACCGCTCCCGAAGTGGCGCCGTTGCGCGTCCCGCGTGCCGCCGCTCCCGCTCCCGAGGCGCCGCGTCCCTCCTCCCGCTTCGCCGCGATGGGCGTCGTGGACGGCGTCGACGCGATCGACCTCGACCAGGCGCTGCAGCGCCGCCGCGGGGCTTGACCCGAGTGCGAGGCGCCTGCTCGTCCGTGCTAGTGTGGACGAGTTGTTCGGGCCGGTGACGGCTCGGAAGGCACGGGTCCGTGGCGCAGTTGGTAGCGCGCTTCGTTCGCAATGAAGAGGTCAGGGGTTCGAATCCCCTCGGATCCACCAGAGTGTTCTTATTCAAAACATTCGCAAAAGTAAACGCCGAAGGTTTTTTGGCGCGAGACCCGCTCCTCGGAGCGGGTCTCTTGCGTTTCGGTGTCGTTTTTTGCAGGTTGTACGCGCGAGCGGCGATGCGGGCTTCGGGGCCGAGGAGCGTAGCGAAGAGGGCGACCTTGTCAGCGGTGATCGTCTCGTCAGGGTTGATGAGGATGCGCTCGAAGAGGACTTGGTTGAAGAGCCGCCGGATGTGCTCGGGAGCGGTTCCGTACGCGCTGCCGCAGTGCTCGACGATGTCGAGTGCGTCGTGGAGGATCGTCTCGACCTGGTCGTAGTTCTGCTCGGCTCGTTCGAGGCGGCGGAGGATCTGGGCCATCTGGTCTGTCAGGCGTGCCTGTTCGCTCTTGAGCAAGTCGATGGGGATGGCGCCGTCGTAGTGGGCTTCGAGGAGTTTGCTGCGCTGGCGGTTGAGGCGACGAGCCTGCGCCCGAACAGGCGTTCGGCGACGTCTACGTCGTGCTCGACTCCGCCCAAAAACGACGTGCCTTCGCCGAAGAGGAGGCCCAAGCTTTGTCTGGCATCGTCAGGGCAGCCGTCGCCGACGACGCGAGTGTCCTCGTGTTCTTCCGTGGCTTGGATCTAAGCAGCAGCGGCGGACTGTGGCGCAGTGCGATGCGGGCCTAAACGATAGACAGATGGCATCGGGGCTGGCACCAGCTTGGCCTTGAGGCGTTGAGTTACCTGGTGCTCACTGCGACGCTCGTCTACGGCGAGTTCGCGCCGGATCTCGACTGGGACCATGCAACCTACCTGCGCTGAGTTCGAGGGCGCGACGCGGCGGCCAAGCTCTGCGGCCACGCCCTAGCCCTACCCGAGCCTCAGCGGGAAGCAGGCATGGACGGGGTCGCGGGTTGGGCGTTGCCATCATCGTGCGAGCGTGAGGTTTGCGATGAGGTCCGTGATGCTGCGGTGGGCGGCCACAGCGGCGTTCAGGCGCTTGCTCGATTGGGCTATGAGTCCAGTTGTGTGCCGCTCGGCGACGATGTGGTTCGCATATCCGGCGGCGGCGGACAGGTAAAAGAGATCATTGAGGTCGTTGTCTTGCCATGTTGTGTGGGGATTGAGGTGCTTGTCAACGAACATCGAGCGGAACATCGCGACCGCAGGGGTGCCGATTATCTCCTTGTTCCAAATGCTCCGCACCCACTGGTCGAATGCGACGGTACTGACGTTGGCATGCGCCGTAGCTTTGGCCATCTCATGGCTCAGGTCATCGAGTGCGAAGGCGTATGCGATCTGCCGCTTCTGAGCTTTCGGTCGATGATCGGCAGCGAGGGCATCCGTCGTTCGTTGTTGCTTGGCGCGCCATCCGTGCGACGCCTCGCGACGAACCGGGGCCGTGTTGAGCAAGACATCGAAGTAGACGATGGTGGAAAGCGCGGACTGGAGGGCGAACTCTAGATCGGCCGGTAGGCCGCGCTGGGCAGAGTCATCTGGTCCCACCGTGGAGCGCGCTTTGTCATCGTGAATCACCCATGGTTCGAGGGTGAACACCGGGGGAGAGGACGAGGGTTCTGCTCCGGCGTGTGTGGCGATGTCTCGCTGTAGTTCATCCGCCCAGATGGCAAGAGGGTCACGCATCTGCCACCCATTGCTGAGTCGGAGCATGGTGAGCGCGAGCTGGTAGCGGGAGTCATCGTCCACCCAGTGGCTGGTCTCGCTGTGGTGGCCCGCGGAGATCGGCAGGATGATCTTTCCAGCCTCGGCGAGTGCTATGAGCTCCAGCGCCGCCTTGCGCTCTGCCTCGGGAACTCGATCCGGCGCCCTCGACATCTTTGCCAGCGTCGACCAGTGGTTCTGATCCAAGTAGACGACGGGTCGACCATCCACGGGTGCCATGTTGTGACGGCTAGGCATGATGCCAAGCAGGTGATCGCCGCGATTCGTCTCGAAAACGATGTGGCGGGCATGCCAGAAGTAGACGACTCGGACGATCGCACGTTCCGGATCGTCGTTGGCCGGGGCGGCTGCTTCAACCATCCGGCCGTCCTTCACCCAGATCAAGAAGCGACACTCGTCGATGTCCCAGACGATGGTGTCGATCTCGCGTCGAAGCCCGACCCGCGGTGTCGTGTCCGTCCGCTTGTCAAGAAAGTCGTCCATCGCCATCACCCAATTTCGCCGTCGTCTCGATGCGTCCGAGCGTCCGGACTGGACTCCTTGCCATGTCCGTACTCATTGCGGAACTGACTTTGAGACGCATCGGAGACGCGCCATCATTACGGCTGCGCAAGCCACTCCGGCTGGGTGCCTAATTATCGTCACCAGTCTGGGCAGTAGGTGCGGTTGCCAGGCGAAGGATGTGGCTCAGGTGATGCTCCACCTCGAGCGTTCCTTCGGGGACGCCGTCGTCGTAGTCGGAGGTCGTGGCGACCACGTGTGGATACTGGACCGCAGCGGCGCGCACGAACGCCTCGGTCGGAAACCAAGGCGGCAGTTCACGGTAGGAACGTGCAGCTTGCCGCGACCCTTCGGCCCTGCTCCCACGTTCTAGCCAGGGGGCGCATGTGAGCACGACATCATCCAGACGCGCGGGGGCGGCCTCCAGCGCATCCGAAAGCGCAGCCTTCACCACCTCAGCTGACGTCCAATGCGACCACGGCGTGAATACCTTCGCCCCATGCACGTAGTTCCCGACCCATGCGTCCTCGACCGACCAGTCTTGGGCGGCGAGCTCCTCGAGAAGACTCTCGCGGGCAAAGTCGGCCAGGTCGCCACGTTCGGCGGCGCTCATCTCTCGCCAGAGCTCCACCAGTAGCGCCGCTGCAACCACCAACGGGCGACGCGCACGGTCCTCCCCAATGAGTGCCGCCACCTCTTCGTCGGTGGCGTTCCGCGCGACCGACGCCGCAAGGCTGGCAACTGAACCCAACGCGAACGCGTAGGTGGAGAGCACTTCCGGTATCAGCGTCACCTCATCCGCTGCCACAACTAGCTCGTCGCGAAGGTCGGGGTTGTACGCCTTTGTCTTCACTCGGGCCCACGGCCGGGCCCGCTCCAGGAGGGCGTTGTGGGCCGCCATCGCCTCAGCGAGAGCAGCACGAGCTTCGTCCGCCTCACTGACAACCGGTTCTGGCACAGCCGGAGGCTGGGGCGGGTTCTCTCCACGAAGCGATGAGGCGAGGCCGCTGACCGCGGCACGCACTTCGGCAGCAGCGTCGCTCAGCCGGCCAGTGTCTTCGTACGGCGGTTCCCAAGGCCAGGTTGAAGCAGCAGCAAGGAGTTCGTCGGCAGCATGTGTCATCCAGTTGCACCACGGAGCTGACCGCACTGACGTGTGACGGGCGGTCGCGATCTTCGCCAGGACGTCTTCGTACATCGGCTCCAATACCGCCCGCACCTCAGCCAGCGCCGCAAGCACCGCTCCCTCGTGCTGCTGTCGCTCCATGTTCGACGGCTCGACGAACACACGATTGCCCTCGTCGTCGTACGCGAGCATCATCGCGTTCGCCTCGGCGCGCGTTCTCCGCCAGGCCGCTGCAGCAGCTGCCGGCCCAGGTCGGGTGCTCACGGCCCTGAGTGCATACAACTCTGCAGCCGCGACGACCGACGTCAGCACCGGCGCCGCGATCGTCGGAGAGTCGAACGAGACCGCCAACACCTCAGCCGCCTCGTCTTCGTTGATCGGCCAACCATGACGACGGTCGAAGTACTCCTGTATCTGGCCAATCCGCCACTCCTGAAGCAACTCTGGCGAGAACCGCGCCTCGTGCTCATCGATCTCGTACGAGTGCGGGATGCACATCAAGAGCAGATTCTCGACCGACCGGTTATCTTCTGATGACATCCCCGGCTTCCAGCGCGGCCCGCCCGGCTGCCGCGCATGAATGTGAGAGACCCGACTGTTCAGCACCGGCCGCGCAACGCCCGATTCTTGCCGGTACAGCCACTCCGAGCACTCCGGCTGTGCACAGGTGAACGCATGCGAGTACAGCTCACGAATCGTCGCCAAAGTTGGCTTCGGGTGAGCAACTTCCTCCGGATTAGGCACACTCCATCCTGGCCCTTAGCCGAATGCAAACGCCACCCTTCACTATGCGCCGAGGTCAGCTTGAACGTTTTCATGGGACGGTGGGGCTTCTACGGTCATCCATTGCTGATGTTCTCGATGCTTTTCTACCCGCCCCACGTCTGGAGTCGGCGGTCGTGCCCGTGAGCTGCGCAAAAGGCGTTGACTTCGTCGACGAGTTGTCGGCGCCCCCGATCGACCTCGTCTGCCGCGGGATGGGGGAGGAAGTTGTACGGGTCGAGGTGCCGCTTGACGATGCTCGCCATGCGACCGACGTAGGTGTCGATGTCGTCGAGGATCTGAACGTACGGTCTGTCATAGAGCGAGATCGGCTTCGCCTGGATCCGAGTTCCGCGGACCTGGCCCTCGTTGATGATCTGCTTGACCTGCCGGAGGGCGTCGAGCATGTCGTCGAAGTCGCCCTCGACATGGGTCATGTGCCTGATCGCATCGCGGTCGAGGACACCGAGGACGACGTCGAAGCAGTGTCGGTCAGACTGCTCGGTGAACTGATGCCAGGGAATGCTCTTTGCGAGCCGGTCGTCGAGAGCCCACAGCTGAGCGAGGTCAAGATTCTCGAGATTCAGCAGCTTGTTCTGAGTAAACAGCTCGGCCCAGGGCGCCAGCTTGCTCGACTTCTTGACGGACTTGATCCCGACGAAGATCAGCTGGTCGTATCGGGCGTCGAGTTTGTACCGTTGGAAGGTGTCCTGGGTTTCGACGATCTTGGCGGTGTCGCAGGTCACGGTGACCTGGACGGCCAAGCGTCGTGCGGCGTCGTGCAGGTCGACAGCTGGGAAGTTGCGGTGCGGGAAGTTCGCTGCGGTGAGGTTCCATCCGTGAGTGAAGTTGAGGACCTCCCGGTAGAGCACTTCCAGGGCTGAGGTCGCGTCGTTGAGACCGTGCTTTACTCGCCCTGAGACATGTGATTCTAACAGGCTCATCCGGTCGACGATCCGAGCCTTGACGACCGTTTCTTCCATCGGATCTTCTCCTTTTTCGCGGGGGGGGGCGACGCCTTATTTCTCCGACTGATGCCGATCCCCTCGACACTGGGCCGTCAGAGTCCTCGAATCGGTTCGCGGCTGAGCCGCTCCTTGACCTGAGTGGGGAGGACTCGATGCTCCCACAGGATCTTGGTGATCTCGGCTCGAGCTGCTTCACCACCGCTGGCTGTCACGCTTGCGCGGATCGCCGTCCAGGCGCGGTGAGCATCGTGGGCGATGTCGAGCACGATGTCGGTAGTAGTGAGATACAAATGCGGCGAAGCGATCGGGACTGCGTCCGGATCTACCAGCCTGCTGTGCGCCGCTATTACACTCACCGAGTCAGCGGGTGGGGCATCGATGTCGCGGTCGGCTGCAAGAGACGCCAGATGCGTGTTCGCTTTCCGCACGTAGTCCATGCTGAGCCGCTCGGCTGTCTGTTCGCTCTTCGCCTCTACGGTCAGCCATAGCTCATCCCAGAGCCATGCCGCGTCGGTCCGGCCTTGGCCTGAGGGCTTGAACGACTCCGCGCCGAGGAGTCGGCCCAGCTCTACCAGCCCGAGCTCGTAGGGTGTCGCCTCGTCTTGCGCAAGTTGTCCGAGCATGGTCTGCGCACGAGTGGAGAATGTCGTCGCAGACCGCAGCGCACCACCCAGGAGGGACAGGATGCCGGTCGCCGCACTCACATCGCTCGGTTCTGGGACGACGACGTCGGCGGGCAGCGGTTGGATCTCTCGGAGCCAGATCATTCCCGTTGCCGCACGATGGGCTGTCGTCAGCAGTTCGGCGGATCGTTGAGCAGCCGCAGCGTTGCCGGCTGCCGCAGATCTGCCGAACCAAGCGCTCGCGAAGTAGGCCCATAGTGCCCTGTAGGCGCGTGCGTTCGGGGCCGTGATCCCCTCCAATACCTCGACTGCGGCACGCCCTGCCGCTTCCCAGTCGCCAAGCCAGGCGGCTCGCCACGCTGCGACCTCGCGTGGTGCGCTGGCAGCGAGCTCGGCGGCGAGTGGTTGCGGGGTGCGAGTGGTGCGTGCGCGGCCGTCGGCGAGCGCTGGTTCGCCGTGTGTGCGCCAATCTTCGTCTTGGGCGAGCGCGCTTCGGGTCAGGGCAGCCACATTGTTGTAGGAGCCTGCGCTGGCCAGCAGGCCGAACTCGATCTCTGCTTGAAGTTCGACGGGCATTGATCGTGTGTTGTCGGGATCGGAGAGGTAGCGGAGAAGTTCTTCGCCTTGAACGACCACTACCGCCCAGTCTTGTGGCCCTCTCGTGCAACGGCCGGCGCCTTGAACGATGCGGGTTCGAATTCGTTCTGCGAGTACGTCGCCGGCGCGGAGCTTAGAGCTGAGGAAGCGGTCCTGCAAGTGTGAGGCGGTCGGCACGTTCTCCATGACCATGAACCGGCAGCTCTTGTCGGCGAGGTCCATGCCGTCGTAGCGGTTGGGTGCCAAGAGCGTGCCTCGGTCGGCCATCTTAAAAGACTCGACCGTCGTGTCTGAGGCCCCGAACCGCTCTTGGGCGGGCACGCTTAGTGCGTCCGCAATCTTTGTGGCTGCTTCGCCTTGTTGCGTCAAGATCAAACGCTTCGTTGTGAGGTCGGCGAGCCGATTTAGGAGCGGTGGCTGCTCAAGCTCAGCAAGGCCGGTCAGCTGACCAGGCTCAGAGGGTTCCACGGCGACGGAGTCGGTTGCCGCATCAAACACAGCGAGGTCGGGAAAGACGAAGAATCGGCGGCCGCTGCCGGTACGCTCCCAGGCCGGTGGTGACGGAATCCGCTCGATCGGTGACCGCCCGAACGCCCGCTCAAGCTCGCCCGCTTCTCCGAGTGTTGCGGACAGATATACCCGCTGGTCCGGGTCAACAAACGGTGAGTGCTGGAACGTCGGCGGAATCATCGGTCGGATGTACCACTTGCCCCTCGAAACGTAGAATAGGCATGACATCAAGTTCTCGCGGAGCATCGAGAATCGATAGCGCGCAGAGGTGCGCGCCGTCAGCCCAGCATCAAGCACCGAGTCAATCTCGCTCAGGCGCGACGCGATAGCTGACATAGGAATCAGCCGGACCTCGTGCCAGCTGGACGTATCGGCGCCTTCGCCGGTCATGCGGACAACAAGGTGCTGGTCGACGGTGTCACCGAGGGCGTCGAAGAGGTCGTTGTAGCTCGAGTGAGAGCGAGGAATCTCGAGCGCCCATGCTTCGGCGACGTAGCCCTCGGCAGCGTGTGCGTCGTCGAAGATCAGAGTCTTCGCGTCCGCCAAGTAGGAGTTGATGTTGAAGATGTGACTGTAGGTGGTCACGGCGATCGCTTCAGCGCGTGTGTACGCCGTCACCTGGCGCGGATCCCAGTCGTTGTGTGAGTCGATGAGGGCGTGCAAGCTGATGCCTTGCCGCTCGCCAGCCGCCACAACCTGAAGCGCGAGCTGTCGGGTGGGGCAGGCGTAAACGACACGCTCCCGACGACTGCGTCGACGCCACTCACCGATCAACAGACCTACGAGAGTCTTACCCGACCCAGTAGGCAGTTCAAGAGCGACATCAGCTGTGTCCAGGTGACTCCCGCTGTATGTCCGCAGCTGATCGACCTGGTGCGACCACAGCGCCCCCACCCCATCCCGCCGACGCGGGAGTTCACCGAATAACGTCTCTGGGTCCGCAGCCGCCACCTGAGCTCGCGCCTGCTGTGGAAACACGGGTCGCACAGGGTTCGGTGTGTCCGGCATCGTCGTCCTCCTCGAAGCGCTTTGACGTGGCTCTCACTCTAACGAGTACACCATGTTGAGGAGCGTTGAGCGCTGTAACTGCAGCGAGACTGACGTCGTCCCAATCCCCGATCAGTGCAATATCCAGAAGCGACATTCGTGTGAGCCCCGAATCCGAACACCAGCCATCCCAACGTACTTGCGCACGGTCGCAGCATCGGCGTTGACTCGGCGAAGCGACCCAGGACGCGATGAGCTAGGCGCTCGAGGCGGCGGCAGCGAACGCTGGCCGGCGCGCCCCGTCCTCGAGCCCCCCACCAGCCAACCACAGCTCGATTGAAGGGGTACGGGTCGCCGCGGTCGTGAAACCTGTGATTGATAAGCGACAGCTCGCGAGGGGGATTATTTCCCTGGTAATTTGGCAACGTCAAGACGACGGGGACGGATAGCTCAATCATCGACTGAGCGATAGATCATCAGACTGAGTCGGGCTCTGCGTAAGGCCGGAAGGATCTACTGGTGATCAACCAATGCGCAGGTGAGAAACAACGCACACGTTACTCGCGGTCAGCATCACGTTCCGCCTCGGAATCCTCCCGCAGAGCGTCTTGACCGTAGCTAGCGGCAATTTCACGAAGAAGTCGACTGGTTCGAAAATACACTGGTGACAACGTCTTGGACATCTCGAGGTATCTCTCTTGGAGAGCACGCTCCTGTGCGCCGCCTTCGAAGGGTGCCCGTACGGTGATGCCTCGTCGGTTGAAGAGCCCGACTTGCAAGCCAGATTCTAAACGAACGCTGCCTACGGCTTCGATAATCTCCCTTACCCCTTCTGCTGGCCAGATGCCGTCGGATCCCAAAGGACTTGCTGATAGCATTTCACCAATTTGCTCGTCGCCTATAGACGCATGCCCACTTTCTTCAAGATCGATTCGTGCCGCGCGCACCCAATCCTGGAGCTTATCGAAGTCGACGGAGCCGTCCGCGCGCTGTCCAGGGATTGCATTCCAATGATGAAGAATTTCGTAAGATCTGTTGGCTGCGCGATTGTGTGCTGCGGACTCGACTTGGATGGTTTCGTGCTCAGAGCGGTAGAGGGAACGAATGATTGCAACGAAGTTGGCTGGATTGCTACTAAGCGCTCTATAGATAGCAAGGTCGGACTCGTTGTCGTGAAGCAGTCCAAAGAGGACAAATTCGAACTGGATTAACTCGGGGTCATCAGGAGTTGTGCGCTCCAAGAACTTAATCAGTTGCTCAATAAAATAGGGTGACATTGATTGGTTGGGCATTGGTTCAGACGCTTGAATAAGCTCAGCGAGGACCCTCTTTACAATAGACACGTCCGGTGTTCTCGCATCATCATGCATGTAGTGCGAGACGACACTAGCAGCCCCCCATGGATGTCCGGACTCTAACAGTCGATCTGCTGCTTCCAGATACTCATCTTGGTTCTTCAGATAGGGATTCGGGCGTGACCAGTATGCGTCTTTGACGGCCGGGGTTAGTTCATCAAGCCTTGACCAATACTCTTCGCTAAATGGTAGGACGTTAGCGAAGTAACTCTGCGCTTTTGGCTCGAGCTGTAGGATTATATTTTTCATGTGCTCGATCCAATTCCATCCTTCCAAACGTAGACGCTCCTGTAAATAAGCGAGTGCGCAAGATCTTAATGCGTCTCCATGATCCACGAGCCAGCCAAGAACAGCATCATCCAGTTCGCCAGTTGCTTTTGCTGCAAGTTCCCACCCAAAAGCATTTGCATTCTCTACAATCGATGCAAGTGACTCCAGGGCTTCAATTCCCTGACTTAATACGGCAGAAAGCGCACTGCGCCTTGCTTCCTGCAGAGACTGATCAAATCCCTCATCATCAAAATTAAGGCCACCGAAATGGGACCGCCATTCGAATAATGCAGCGTGGCGCCTCGGGTCATGGTCGGAGGCGACGGCGTCGGCCACTTTCCGTAGCTCGTCGAGTTGTCCTGCCCCCATGGCCCACTCTGCCTCAGCAAACTCTTCATGTCGGCGTATTACTTCATCGAGCTTTCGCCAAAGGTCGTAATTATTGGTCGTAGACCACTCGGGCGATCTCAAATCGTCGAGTAACGACTGAAGTAGCTCGGTGCGAAGGTGCGGGGGTAGGTTTTCGTACTTATCGACCAACTGTGCCCATTTCACTGGATCTCCAGTTGTGATTTCTGTTGCGATCCGGACAACACCACTCGTGAAGACCGACCAGTCATCATAAAAAACTTCAGATTCCTCGGAAGTCCAATTTTTATAGGTCGGAGCATGAGGTGGCATGACTATGCCGTGCGTCTCCGGCAATAATCCTATGAGGATGGGCCACATCGTATCGGGCATGCTATTGGAGAGAGTTCTCAGTAGCGCAATTTTTTCCTTGGTCTTGGCACCACACTGACGAGCCCAGCCACACATCACATTGATCAAGCTACGTGGAGGTCGATTGCTCAGAGTGCCTCCGGGATCGATACGAGCTAGCTGAGCAAGTGCAGTAGCGGATCGGTGAAAGTAATCTGGAGACCAGCAAAGGGTTTCGAGCGCCCACAGCAATTCCGTATGGGTCGAGGACGATCCAAAGGGGGAGTCACTTGTTTGGTCTTCGAACAGATCGGCAAGTAGGGGTTCTCTACGCGCAAGGTCCTCTTCGACTGCATCGAGGAATGCGTTCGGCGCCGCCTCGGCAATAAGTGGCAGCTCGCTACTTATGGAAAGCCAGGTGCTACTGGGTCGATCGCCGCTCGGCACACTAAAGAGGTTGGCAACTATCTTCTCGACGGCTTGGTCCATCTCACCTAAGCCGTGGATTGACACACCAGATGCCGAGGCCATCGCGAGTGACAGAGCTACGCCATGCCGCAACTCTGATGAGAACTGGGGCCGCACTCCTTTGATCATCGCGTGGATGCGTTCGGTACTATCCATACCCTCGTAAGGATCTGCAGTGAGCAGAATTTGTTCTACTGAGTTTCTCCAGATATCTATGTCAGCTGTGGTCAGCCGAGGAAGTAATAGCTGTGCTGTACGGATAGGATCACTGAGCTGCCAAGAGTTTCCAGAGGGAATAAAAACTGTGTAGCCGTCATGGTGTAGTCCGAGCAGGACGCGTTGAATGTCAATCCACGACTTGGACGTTAGTAACTCAATTGCCTCGTGATCACCGCTCTCGTTTGACCATGTGCTCGTCAGTATTAGGCGCGCGAGAATGTCTGAGCGAGTCGAGTCCCTGGTCCACGCAGGCACTTCTTGACGTGGATCTTTGCTAATTGTTCGCAAGAACGACTGCATATCTCGTCTCGCTAGTTTGACTATTCTCCGACTCTCGGCAAAGGTGGTCGAGGTCTTGTCGATAGCTTCTGCTGCGGAGATTGGTTCAATACGTGGTAGTGCGATATTGCTGCTGGTAATGACTTGTGTCAAGTCCGCAGGCAGGAGTACGCGATGGTTAGAGCTAAGTGCCGATGTCACGTCGGGTTGATCGAATTTAGGAACAAGTATTAGCGGAGTTGTTGAATGGATCAAACGCGCCCAAGCGGTGCTTGTTCTAACTACTAGGGCTGAGGCTAGAAGGTCAGTGTCTTGCAGGGCGCCGTAAATGAATGCACATGCTTCGGACTCACTCGAGGCCTTTACTGGCAACGCGCTTTTAGAGCTGTCGGCTGAGGTTAACCAGCTGGTTAAGTCGACACGCTCTTTCTGGCGCCCAGCTAAGAAAAAGCTGGCCGGTAGTTCGAGGGTCAGACCACTTCGGAATCCTACCCACCAGTTCGATAAAGTGCTTGCGTCACGTGGATTGTATCCGAGGCGTTCGGACAGCCAGTAGTGTACTGACGGCGTTTCTCGTAACCAGCTGACTAGCCGGTGACTATCGAAAGCTTCTACTGCGGAGAATTGAGTATTCTCCGATTCGGTGCTTGACCATGCTTTTGCGCCGGGCCAGTTTTTCGGGGTCGCAAATATAAAGATAGCGTGCGGATCATTCGCTATTGCGTCTTCACGCTTTCGATAGTCGCTGGTCGCCTTCTTGTGTGGCAGAGCGTCGGTACCAAATTCGAAATAGAGATTGCCGTCGGGAAGATATTTTGAACCATGTGATGTAGCGGTGCCGTCCCAGCCGTGAGCAGACGTACCTTCGTGTGAACGGACATTGACGTTCGTAACCCCAGGCGTAGCAGCCAAGAGACGATCCATGAGTTCAGGAAATGCAACCTTCGCGTCATTCCGGGCTGCCCACTGGTCTAGGTCAATCGGTCCTACGAGCTCAGGCCCGTCGGTTCTTAACGAACGAGCTACTGATGATGTGTTAGCACCTCTATCACGAAGCACGCGCTCAACTTCAGTTCGAGCGAAGCGGTGGAATTTAGTACCTGGGAGCTTTGAAGAAACGAGAACGCCGTTCGCAGCCCAAATGCGGACGGTATTTTCATGAACCTGCAAAATCAGCGCTGTCTCGCGTACGCTCAGGTACTCCTCAGGGTCTCCACTTTTCATACAATCATTATAGCAAATGTGGACTTTGTGGACAATCTATCGACCATGATGTTCATGGGCATTCCGGATCCGAACTCCCGCCAACCCGATGTACTTACGTACCGTCGCAGCATTGGCGTTGACGCGTTCGCCGACACGTTGCAGCGAAAGTCCTGACTCGTAAAGACGAGCCATTTCGGCAACCGTGAGGTCTGACGGGGGAGTCCGTCGCATCGCGACGTTCGCTCGTCGCAAGTGGTCACGGACCGTCCTACGTTCGCAGCCGAAGCGATCAGCCAGCTCGTAAACCGTAGCGCCGGCCTCGTATCCAGCGATGAGTGCGGCGATGCGGTCGGTGTCGAGTCGGACCTGCTGCTGGCGTGCCTTCGGAGTCTTTCTGCGCTCAGGTCGCCCTTCCGCATCAGAGCGAACCGGTCTCGAGGCCGTGTTGATCTCGGCCAGCAGGGGTCGCCATCTTTTCGAGTCGGCTCCGGACAGGTCCACCACTACGGAAGGCCCGCTCGAGAAAGCGGGCCTTCTGCTTTGTGCCGGCGGCCGGATCGGGAACCTCGCCTGTTCGGCGGGTCGACCGCCTCGCGGCCTCGACGCGCTCGTCGGCGGAGGAGTGGTCCGTTCGATCGGCACTCGGTACTAGGCGTCTCCGCCGATCCTGGCTCGACCGCCGAGGACGGCGACTCCCGTCGAGACTCCGGCGACTGCGACCATCGCGACGATGCCCAGTGCACGGAGCACGAACGCCTTGTGCTCCGAATCCTTCAGCGCTTCGTCATCGATCGCTTCTTTGAACAGCCGAAGGACTGAGTAGCGGTCCGCCGCGCTCAGGGTGTCACGATCCAGTTCGCGGTTCAGGACGGCGCGGTACTCGGCGAAGGCCCTGTGAACCTTCTTCTGACTCTTCCAGTTGGCTCGAACGGCTGAACTCGCCTGATCTCGCACTTCACTGAACGAGTCGAGGACGAGATTCTTGAAATCCGGGAACTGCTCGACGACCTTCAGGGCGAGCTCCTCGCTCATGTTCGGCAGCTCGGATGCGAACGCGATGAACTTCTCTTTCGACAGATTCCTCCAGGAGTCGATACCGATCCTCTGCTTGAGATCGTCCTCGTTCGAGTAGTCCATGCTGATCCCTCTTCCCTCCACGGCGACGGCCGATCATCGCCTCAGAGTATCGAGGAGGAGCCGTCGGTCCACGTGCTCTCCGGGCGGGAGAGCGCGCGGGCCGGTCGTGCAGGTCCTGACGATCGGGCGCCTGAAGCTGTGGGCCGCCCGCCTCCGTGCGTCCTCCGTGTCCCCCATCCGGGCCGCGCCGGACGGGAGCCGCCCTCCTCCGGTCCGTCGGGGGATCCGCAGCGACGTACGCTCGCCCCTCGTGCTCTCGCAGCACGCGAGGCACTCGAGCGACGGACGACCAGGGGACGGGACGACATGGGGACCACAGCACACAGGGCACGGCGGAGAGCGGCAGGGGTCGGCGCGGGGGCGATCGCGCTCCTGGCGGGGCTCCTGGCGGCACCGCCGGCGCAGGCGTCCGGGACGCAGACGCTGCTCGCGCTCGGCGACTCGATCACGCGCGCGGCCACGACCTGCGGGGTGAACCGCGACTGCGTCGAGAACTCCTGGGCGACGGGATCGGCGCCCGCGGTCGACTCGATCGCGAGCCGTTTGGCGGCGGCGGATCCGCGGACGGCGGTCCGCGCGGTGAACTACGCGAAGTCGGGTGCGGTCATCAGCGGAGTCGAGTCGCGGATCGACGCCGCGGTCGCGGCCGGGGAGGAGCCGGACGTGGTCACGCTGCTGATCGGCGGCAACGACCTCTGCTCGCTGAGCCTCTCGCCCGACTCCCGCGACGGCTACGCGATGACGCCCGCGGCCTCCTTCGCCGCGTCGGCGACCCGGATCCTGCGCTCGATCGGCGAGGAGTGGCCGGAGGCGACGGTGCTCGTCGGCTCGGTCCCGGACATCGAGTCGGAGTGGGACGCTGTGAAGTCGACGCCGGGCGCCGCGATCTGGGCCTGGGGCGGGGTCTGCCGGACCCAGCGCGGAGTCGACGCCACGACCGGAGCCTCTCTGATCGGCTCGGCCTACACCGCCTCGCTCGCGGCGGCGGAGGACCGGGAGGCCGCCTTCAACGAGGCACTGGAATCGGCCTGCGCGTCCGCCGCGAACGACTGCGTGTGGGACGGCGGCGCCCTCACGGCGGCTCCGATCTCGCTCGATCAGCTCTCGACGGACGTCGACTACTTCCACCCGAACGTCGCCGGCCAGGCGATGATCGCGGAGGAGCTGTGGACGGCCTGGGGCCTCGGCGACGAACCGACTCCGACTCCGACTCCGACTCCCACGTCGGCGCCCACCGCGGCTCCTGCTCCGGCACCCGCAGGCTCGCCCGCGACGTCGCGCGACACCACGGCTCCGAAGACCGTCATCACCGCGCCGACGAGCGGATCGACGGTGCGCGGCTCGGTCACCCTGGTCGCCACCGCCAAGGACGACGTCGGCACGACGAAGCTGAGCTTCTGGAGCGGAGCGACGCGGCTGGGCGACGCGACGAGGGCGTCGGGCGGCACGTGGCGCCTGACCGTCTCGGCCTCCTCCTACCCGGCCGGGCGGTACGCGATCGTCGCGCACGCCTCCGACGCCGCGGGAAACCTCGGGCGGAGCGCTTCGATCACCCTCAAGCGCTGAGCGGCTGAGGGGGCCGCCACCGGCCCCCTCAGCCCCGCGCGACGAGCAGCACGTCGGGACGATCCCAGTTCTCGACGGTCTGCAGCACCCAGAAGACCCCGAAGAGGGCGAGCGCGACGGCCTCGCCGAGCAGGAGCCACTGCTCGCCGAGCAGCTCCGCTCCCCGCCCCGTGAGCAGCAGGAGCACCAGCGCCGCATCGACCGCGGCGATCAGCACCGCGAGAACGGCGTAGCAGCGGGAGTAGAAGCGCGGCGTCCCCGGCCCGCTCGCTCCCTCCGCGCGCACCGCGACGGCGTGCAGACCGGCGGTGACGGCGATGAGGAGGAAGAAGACGCCGGCGGCGGCGTAGTGGCCGAGCCGCAGGAACGACGGGAGCGTGCTCCAGGCCGCCAGAGCGATCAGGAGGGCGGCGGCGATCGCGGTGCGGACCAGTGCCCAGCGGTCGAGGACCCGGTCGAGGGCGAGCAGGATCACGGAGGCGACAAGGACGGCCGCGGCCGTGACCAGGTAGGCGGGCAGGGAGGCGGCGACCTCACCCGCGGCCGTCGCGGGAAGGCACGACGCCCCTCCCGCCGGGCACACCGCTCCCTGGAGGCGCTGCAGCTCCTCCGAGGCGAGGGGCACCGGCACGATCGCGATGACCGGCGCCGTCATGCCCGCCAGCAGCAGGAGGAAGCGCCGCACGCTCCTCCCGGCGAGGACGACCAGCGCGACGCCGACCGCGAAGAGCGCCCCGGTGAAGAGGGAGCGGACCGGGGTGTAGTACGAGGCGCTGATCGAGCGCAGCGGGCCTCCGACGACGAGCTGGTGGACGAGGCCGGCCGTGAGGAGCACCACGGCCGCCACCAGGGAGAGGCGGACGTAGCGGTAGGTGCGGAGGGAGGAGACGGCACCGCCCCCGCCCAGCGCGTCGCCGCGGGCCACCCGGCTACTCTGCGCGCAGGCCGGAGGAGGCGAGGGCGAAGTCGACGTCGATGCGGATGGCGACGCGGAGGGAGTTCGGGCGCGGGGTGCGGTAGCGCTGGGAGTAGAGCTCGACGGCGTGCTGCACGGCGTCCGGCTCCTCCTCGATCGTCGCCGGACCGCCCAGGCTCAGCCACCGGATGCCGTCGACCTGCCCGACCGTCGCGGTGCCGCCCCGCCGGACGTTGAGCACCTTCTGGCTCTCGCGGGAGGTGATGACGCGGACGACGCCGTCCTCGTAGGTGAAGCCCACGGCGACCACGTGCAGGCGGCCCTGGCGGCCGGGGGTGGAGAGGGTGGCCAGGTGGCGCTCGGTGACGAAGGCGAGGCCGTCGGCGCTCAGGATGCTCATCCCGCGAGCGTAGCCGGAGGCGCCGACGCCCTCCCGGGGGCTGACCGCCGGTCAGCCCTCGAGGATCAGCGCCTCGCCCTGGCCGCCTCCGCCGCAGAGCGCGGCGACGCCCAGACCGCCGCCCCGGCGCCGGAGGGCCAGCGCCAGGTGCAGGGCCAGCCGTGCTCCGGAGGCGCCCACAGGGTGGCCGAGCGCGATCGCCCCGCCGTCGGGGTTGACCGCCTCGGGCTCGACGCCGAGATCGTCCGCCGACTGGAGGACGACGGAGGCGAACGCCTCGTTGATCTCGATCAGGTCCAGGTCGGACACCGCTGCACCGCGGCGGCCGAGCGCCCGGAGGATCGCCGCCGACGGCTGTGAATGCAGGGAGTTGTCCGGTCCGGCGACCTGCCCGTGCTCGGCGACGGTCGCGAGCCAGGGCAGTCCGCGCTCGCGGGCCCAGCCGCGGGACACGACGACCAGCGCGGCGGCGCCGTCCGTGATCGGGGACGAGCTGCCCGCCGTGATCGTGCCCTCGGGCGAGAACGCGGGGGCCAGCCGGGCGAGCGTCTCGACCGTGCTGTCCTCCCGGATCCCGTCGTCGGCGGACACGACGAGGTCCGGTCCGCGCCGCTGCGGAACCGCGACCGGCACGATCTCCTCGGCGAGCACGCCGGTGGACCGGGCCGCGGCGGCCCGCTGGTGCGAGAGCGCGGCGAAGGCGTCCTGGCGCTCGCGGCGGATGCCCCGTGCGGCGTTGCCGTCGTCGGTCACCCTCCCCATCAGGCGGCGGTCGAACGGATCGAGCAGGCCGTCGTGGAGGAGTGCGTCCTCGAGCGGACGCGGACCGACACCCAGGCCCGAGCGGGATCCGAGCAGGAGGTGCGGCGCGTTGGTCATCGACTCCTGTCCTCCGGCGACGACCACCTGCGCCTCGCCGAGCCGGATCATCCGCGCCGCGTCGATCACCGCGGTGAGACCCGACAGGCAGAGCTTGTTGATCGTGACCGCCGGGACGTCCCAGCCCAGGCCCGCGAGGACCGCGGCCTGCCGGGCGGGGCCCTGACCGGCTCCGGCCTGGATCACCTGGCCGAGCACGACCGCGTCGACGTCGGCCGCGGAGGCGCCCGAGCGCTCGAGAGCCCCTCGGATGGCAGCGGCGCCGAGCTCGACGCCCGAGAGCGGCGCGAAGGCTCCGGAGAAGCGGGCGAACGGGGTGCGGGCGCCCCCCAGGATCACGGGGGTGGTGTCGTCAGTGGACACGGGGACTCCTTCTCGACGGTGAGAGCGGGGGAAGCGGTGGGGAGACGAATGCCGGATGCCGGCCCGGCTCAGGGAACGAGAAGGATCTTCCCGCGGACGTGGCCGTCCTCGCTGAGCCGGTGCGCCTCTGCGGCCTGCTCGAGCGGGAGGCGCGGACCTGTCGCGACCGCGAAGCGCCCCTCGCTCGCCAGCCGGGCGGCCAGCGGCACGCCCTCGCGGCGGAGGCGCTGCTCCTTTTCGGTCAGCGGCACGGGACTGCCGCCGCTCCAGGCCCGGATGCCCAGCTCTGCCGCACGAGGGCCGGCGACCACCGTTCCGACGTGCTGCGGATCCGCCACCAGCGCGAGCGAGGCGGCGAGCGCCTCGTCCGTCCCGGCCGCGTCGAGCACGCGGTCGACGCCCTCGGGCGCTGCGGCGCGCAGCCGCTCGAGCAGCCCGGGCCCGTAGGCGACCGGCACCGCTCCGAGCGCGCGCAGCGCCTCGTGATTCGCCGGGCTCGCCGTGGCGATCACCCGGGCTCCGCGGTCGACGGCGAACTGGATCGCCGCCCGTCCTACCGCGCCGGCGCCCGCGTGGACCACGAACGTCGATCCCTCCGCGACGCCGAGCGAGACCACCGCCTGGTAGGCGGTGGAGACCGGGATGCCGAGCGCGGCCGCCTCCTCGAAGCCGAGTCCGTCGGGGAGCGGATCGAGGGAGTCGGGGGAGACCGCGACGGCGGTCGCGTAGGTGCCGGTGGCGCCGCTGACGATCACCCGGTCTCCGACGCTCCAACCGGTCACGCCCGGACCGACGGCGGAGACCACGCCGGAGCCGTCCGACCCGAGCCTCCGCGGACCGTCGAACGGCGGGCTCGGGCGCAGGCCGGAGCGCACCTTCCACTCGATCGGGTTCACGCCGGCCGCGCGGACGGCGACCACCACGGTGCCGGGCCCCGCCTCGGGCTCCGGCGCCTCGACGGTCTCGAGCACCTCGGGCCCGCCGATCCGCTCGTACTGCACGATCCTCGCCATGTCGTCCTCCTCCTCGCGGGCCACCGCCCGCTCCGGTCGCCTCAGTCCAGCAGACTCTCGCGCACCTGGCGGCGCAGCACCTTGCCGATCAGCGAGGTCGGCAGCTCGTCCACCGGGACGATCCGCTTGGGCACCTTGTAGGGCGTCAGGTGCAGCCGGCAGAAGTCGCGCAGCGCCTCCGGATCCACGGCCGTCCCGGCCCGCAGGACCACGGCCGCCGCGACGCTCTCGCCGCCGTCCTCGCGGGGGAGCCCGACGACGGCCGCGCGCGTCACGTCCGGGTGCGACTCCAGCACTCCCTCGACCTCGGAGGGGGAGACGTTGAAGCCGCCGGTGATGATGAGCTCCTTGGCCCGGTCGACGATCGTCACGAAGCCGTCGGCCGAGACGGTCGCGATGTCGCCCGTGCGCAGCCAGCCGCCGGGGAGGAGGGCCTCGGCCGTCTCCTCCGGCCGCTTCCAGTACCCCTGGAACACCTGCGGCCCCCGGAGCAGGAGCTCGCCGGACTCGCCCGGGCCGCGGTCGACCGACGGATCGGCGGGGTCGACGAGGCGGATCGTCGTGCTGGGGAACGGCACGCCCACCGTGCCGGGCCGGCGGGTCGGGCCGACCGGGTTGCCGAGGGCGACCGGCGAGCTCTCGGTCATTCCGTAGCCCTCGACCAGGAGTCCCCGGCTCGCGCGCTCCCAGCGGTCGACCGTCGCGACCGGCAGGCTCATCGCTCCCGAGATCGCGAAGCGGATGCCGCGCAGGTCGAGCTCGTGGCGCTCGGAGGCGCGGGCCAGCGCGTCGTACACGGGCGGCACCGCGGGGAGG
Source organism: Rathayibacter sp. AY1C1 (assembly GCF_002932105.1). Taxonomy (NCBI): domain Bacteria; kingdom Bacillati; phylum Actinomycetota; class Actinomycetes; order Micrococcales; family Microbacteriaceae; genus Rathayibacter; species Rathayibacter sp. AY1C1. The sequence goes on from NZ_PSWH01000007.1 coordinate 85,045, forward strand.
AAGGTGGGCGGCGACGACTTCGCGGCCGCCTTCACGAGGCCGACGTCGAAGGTCGGGAACAGCACGACCTTCGCGCCGATGCTGATCGCGAAGGTCAGGCACAGCGTCAGCCCGTAGGCGTGGAACAGGGGGAGCACCGCGTAGAACGTCTCGTCGCCCTCGCGCAGGCCCGGCACCCAGGCGCGGCCCTGCAGGGCGTTCGCGCGGAGGTTCGCGTGCGAGAGGATCGCGCCCTTGGGCGTGCCGGTGGTGCCGCTCGTGTACTGCAGCAGGGCCGTGTCGCCGAGGACCGGGCGGGGGTGCGAGCGCGCGATGCGGCGGTTCTTCAGCAGCGACGCGAAGGGCACCAGGGAGCGGCTGCGGGGGGTCGCGGTCAGCTTCTCGCGCGACCGGCGCACCGACGGCAGGGGGAGCCGCAGCGCCAGGCGCTTGCCGAGCGGGAAGGAGCGGGTGAGGTCGACGGAGACGACGCGCTCGATGCCCAGGTCGGCGGGCATGGTCGCGACGACGTCGGCGATCTTGTCCCAGACGACCGCGAACCGGGCGCCGTGGTCCTCGAACTGCCGCCGCAGCTCGCGCGGCGTGTAGAGCGGGTTGTGCTCGACCACGATCGCTCCGAGGCGGAGAGCGGCGTAGAACGCCACCACGTGCTCCGGGCAGTTCGGGAGCACCAGCGCGACGCGGTCGCCGGCGCGCACGCCGAGGCGCCGCAGGCCCTCCGCCGCGCGCGCGACCTGCTCGCCGAGCTCGGCGTAGCTGGTCTCGGCGCCGAAGAACTCGAGGGCGGTGCCGCGGCGGTACCGCGCGACCGAGTCCTCGAGCAGGTCGACGAGGGTCTGGGTGGGAGGGTCGATCTCGGCGGGCACGCCCTCCGCGTAGGAGGTCAGCCACGGCTTCGTCGCCAGGTTCGAGGATCCGGAGGTCACGGGCCGAGTATCGGGCACCCGCCTCCGCACTTCCTCCGAGGCGCGCGGAGGGGGTGCCGCGCCGGGCGCGGGAGCGGCAGGCTGGCGGCATGAGCGCAGCCATCGACCTCCTCCGCGACGCCTTCGGCCGGGTGCACGAGAACGTGCACGCCGTCCTCGACGACAGCACCCCCGATCAGCTCGCGTTCCGCGCGGACGCCCGCTCGAACTCGCCCGCCTGGCTCGTCTGGCATCTCGTCCGGGTGCAGGACGACCACCTCGCCCCGCTCGCCGGCCACGAGCAGGTGTGGACGGCCGACGGCTTCCACGGCCGGTCCGGCCTGCCCTTCGGGCCCGACGAGACCGGCTACGGGCAGGAGCCGGCCGAGGTGGCGGCGCTCGCCGCGGTGCCGGCCGCGCTGCTCGCGGAGTACGCCGACGCCGTGCACCGGCAGACGCTCGCCCTCCTCGACACGCTCGGCGACGAGGACCTCGAGCGCGTCGTCGACGAGCAGTGGGATCCGCCGGTGACCCTCGGGGTGCGGCTGGTCTCGGTGATCGACGACGACACGCAGCACGTCGGCCAGGCCGCGTACGCGAAGGGTCTCGCCGAGCGCTCGGCGCGCTGAGCCCGGCCTCTACGCTGGCGGGATGCGCGCGCTCCGGACCCTGCCCGCGAGCGCGGTCCTCGCCCTCGCCACCGCGCTGACCCTCGTCGACTCCTGGATCCCCTCCTACTGGAACGACGAGGCCGCGACCCTCCGCCTGGCGCGGCTCCCGGTGGGCGAGCTCCTCGCCTTCGTGCAGGAGAAGGACGCGGTGCACCTGGTCTACGGCCTGCTGATGCACGGCTGGATCGCGATCGCCGGTGAGTCGGAGCTCGCGGTGCGCGCGCCGTCCGCTCTCGCCACGGGAGCGGCGGCGGCGGGCGTCGTCGTCCTGCTGCGCTCGTTCCACCGGCCCCGGGCGGCACTCCTCGCCGCCGCGGTGCTCGTGCTGCTCCCGCGGTCCTCGTTCTCGGGGACCGAGGCGCGATCCTCCGCTCTGGCCACCGCGCTCGTGGTGGGAGCGGCGGTCCTCGTCGTGCGGGCGGCCCGCTCCGGAGGCGCCCTGCGCTGGACCGCGTTCGCGGCCGTCGCAGGTCTGGCGAACGCCGTGTTCCTCTACTCCGTGCTGGTGCTGCCGGCTCTCGTCGCTCTCGCCGCGGCCGCGGCGCCCCGGGGTGCCGTGCGGGCTCTCCCGGCGAGCGCCCTCTCGGCACTGGGCGCCGTGCCGGTGCTGCTCCTCGCCGCAGGGCAGAGCGGCCAGGTCGGCTGGCTCCGCTTGCAGCCCGTGACCGCGTTCACCGTCCTGGTCGAGCCGTTCTTCGGATCCGCGTGGTGGCTGGCCGGGATCGCCGTCGCGCTCCTCGCGGTCGCCGCGGTGCGGGGCGGCCTGCGCGGGCCGCTCCTGCCGGCCCTCGTCCTCTGGATCGTGCTGCCGACGGCGGTGCTGGTGCTCGGGACCCTCCTCGTCGAGCCGATGTTCACTCCGCGCTACCTCGCGTCGAGCACGCCCGCTCTCGCGGTCCTCCTCGGCCTCGCGCTCGACTCGTTCAGGGCCCGGACGGGCGTCGCCCTCCTCGCCCTGATCGCGGTGGCCGCCCTGCCGGTCCTGGTGCAGATGCGCACGGTCACCGGGAAGCCGGCCGGGCAGGATCTCCGCGGTCTGGCGGCCACCGTCGAGGAGCGGGCCCGTCCGGGCGACGCCGTCCTCCTCGGCTCCTCCGGGACGGTCTCGCTCCGGCCCCGGCTGGCGCTCGCCGCCTACCCGGAGGCGTTCGCGGGCGTGGACGACGTCGCCCTCGCCGCTCCGTACGGGACGACGGGGACGTACTCCGACGTGCTCCTGGAGGGCGAGGCCCTGCTCGCCGCGCTCGCCGGGGAGGACCGGGTCTGGCAGGCGCTGCCGGAGGGCGAGGCGGACACGGTGCTCGCTGAGGCGGGGTTCGTCGCGCGCGAGCGGATCCGGGTGCCGACAACGGTGCTGACGCTGTGGGAGCGCCCGGAGGGCCGCTGATCCGGAGCGCTCGGGGCGTCGCAGCCCCGGAGTGGAGAGACGCCGGAGTGCCCGGAGCCCCGCCGACGGGGAGCCGCTACCCTTGTCCCCGGCGCCGTCGCAGAGCGGTGGCGTCCGCGGAGCGAGGACCGCGCCACCGAGAGGACCCGAACGTGACGTTGCCCGAGACCACCACCACCGCCATCGCGAAGCGGAAGGGGCGCGACGTCGCCCCCGAGATCGCGCGCTCCTGGCTGCTGGTGAACGCCACCCGCACCGAGACGTTCGACGCCGCGCACGCGTCCCGCGCCGACCAGATCGTCCTCGACATCGAGGACGCGGTCGACCCCAAGGCGAAGCCCGACGCGCGGACCGACGTCGCGGAGTGGCTGACCGGCGAGAAGCGCGCCTGGGTCCGCATCAACGACCACTCCACCCCGTTCTGGTCCGACGACGTCGACGCGCTGAAGGGCCTGCCCGGCCTCGCCGGCGTCATGCTCGCCAAGACCGAGGCCGCCGAGCACGTCACCGAGACCTTCGACCGCCTCGGCGGCTCCACCCCGGTGCTCGCCCTGGTCGAGTCCGCCCTCGGCATCGAGGAGGCGGTCTCGATCGCCCGCGCCCGCGGCACCTTCCGCCTCGCGTTCGGCAGCGGCGACTACCGCCGCGACACCGGCACCAGCGCCGACGACCTCGCGATGGCCTACCCGCGCTCGCGCCTGGTCGTCGCCTCGCGCATCGGCGACCTGCCCGGCCCGATCGACGGACCGACCGTCTCGAACAGCCACCCCGTGCTGCGCGAGCAGTCCGCGCTCACGGTCTCGCTCGGCCTCACCGGGAAGCTCTGCCTCGACACCGAGCAGCTCGCCGTGATCAACGAGGTCATCAGCCCGACGCCGTCCGACGTCGCCTGGGCCCGCGACTTCCTCGACGACTTCGAGGCCCGCGGCCGCGTCATCCGCGACGGCAGCGACCTGCCCCGGCTGGGCCGCGCCAAGAAGATCGACAAACTGGCCACGGCGTTCGGCGTCAACCCGCTGTGATCCGTCGCGGGGAGGGCGCCACCGCGGCACACTGAGGGAGCCGCGGAGACCCTCCCGCGCAGGACGGAGACTCCGATGGGCGCGGTCAGCACCTTCCTCTGGTTCGACGACGGCGCGGGGGAGGCGGCGCGCTTCTACACGGAGCTGGTGCCGAACTCGCGGATCACCGGAAGCCAGGTGCTGCCGGAGGGCTCCCCGTCGCCCGGCGAGGTGCTGTCGGTGACGTTCGAGCTCGACGGGCAGCGGTTCCAGGCGATCGACGCCGGGCCGCGGTTCCCGTTCACCGAGGCCGTCTCGATCGTCGTGACCGTCGGCGACCAGTCCGAGCTCGACCGGCTGTGGGACGCCCTGATCGCGGACGGCGGCGAGGAGAGCCGGTGCGGCTGGCTCCGCGACCGCTGGGGGCTGTCCTGGCAGATCGTGCCGGAGGTCCTCCCGCGTCTGCTCGGAGGCGCCGACCCCGAGGCGTCCGCGCGCGCTCTGCAGGCGATGCTCGCGATGAGCCGCCTCGACATCGCGGAGCTGGAGCGGGCCCATGCCGGCGCGTGACTCCGCCCGCCCGCGCCGCTCGACCTCGCTGCGGCGCGCGTACCTCCGCGACTACCGCTACGCCTACGGCTCGCGCTTCGTGCACCTGCGGGAGGGCTGGGACGTGTCGCGGTACGCGTCCGGCGACGGCGCTCCGGTGCTGCTCATCCCCGGGATCTACGAGACGTGGCAGTTCCTCCGGCCCATCGCCGAGAGGCTGCACGCGGCGGGCCATCCGATCCACGTGCTGCCCGCGCTCGGCTACAACACGCGGCCGATCGTCGCGTCGGCCGGACTCGGCCAGGACTACCTGCGCGAGCACGATCTGCGCGGAGTCGTCGTCGTCGCGCACAGCAAGGGCGGCCTGATCGGCAAGCACATGATGGTCGTCGACGACCGCGAGGACGGGCGGATCGAGCGCATGATCGCCGTCTCGACCCCGTTCAACGGCTCGTCGCTCGCACGGATCGCCCCGGCGCGGGCGCTCAGGGAGTTCGCGCCCCACCGCCCGCTGATCCGCACCCTGCTGGCCGAGCGCGAGGCCGACGCGCGCATCACGTCGATCTACGGGATGCGCGACCAGTACATCCCCGGAGGGAGCCGCCTCGCCGGGGCGCGCGAGAACATCGCGGTCTCGGTGGTCGGCCACTTCGCGCTGCTCTCGAGCCCGAAGGTGCTCGACCTCATCGCGGCCCGGGTCTGAGGCCGGACCGGATCCGCTGGACTCGCCGCCCGCGTGAGGCGCCTGCCGTGCGGCGCGACCTCGACCGGCGGACGGCCGCCTCAGCGACGGGCCGAGCCGCCCGCCGCACTCAGGACCAGGGAGTGAGCAGCACGAGCGGGATCAGCCGCTCGGTCTTCGTCTGGTACTCGGCGTAGTCCGGCCACGCGGCGACCGCGCGCTCCCACCAGGCCGCGCGCAGATCGCCCTCGAGCACGCTCGCGGCGTAGTCCTTCTTCACGGGCCCGTCCTGCAGCTCGACGTGCGGCTCCTTGAGCATGTTGCCGTACCAGACGGGGTGCTCGGGCGCGCCGCCCTTGGACGCGACGACCACGTACTCGCCCTCGTGCTCGACGCGCATCAGCGCGGTCTTGCGGAGCTTCCCGCTCTTCGAGCCGACGGTGGTCAGGACGATGATGGGGCGGCCGCGGAGGAGGTTCCCCTCGGCTCCGCCGGTCCGCTCGTAGAGCTCCGCCTGCTCGCGGGCCCACTCGGACGTGCTGGGTTCGTACTCTCCGGTCAGCGGCATGCCTCCGATCGTACGGCCGCGGCGGCCCCGGTGGCCGACCCGTGTGCAGGAGGATGGAGCGGTGTTCTCCGCAGACCCGTTCGACCGAGCCCGTATCGCCCTCCTGCGCGACGACCTGATCCGCGCCCGCTACGGCGTGGACGCCGTGCGGGGGCTCTGGGGCGACGAAGCGGCCGAGGCGCTGCACCGCGGCGACCGGGTCCCCGCCCGCCGCGCCCTCGAGCGCAGCGGCGACCACGACGCGCTGGCCACCCTCGCCCGCCTGTTCCTCCTGGCCGATCCCGTCTCGGCCGACGACGCGGACGAGGCGTTCGGCGCTCTCGCGCTGGAGGGGGCGGTGGAGCTCGGCCTGGTGCGCGTCGAGGCCGGAGCCGTCGTCACCGCGGCCCTCGACCTGCGCCCCTACGACGTGGTCGACCAGCGCGGCGCTGCCTCCTGGTGGATCGCCTCCGACCTCGGGGAGCTCGCCCTCGGCCGCGCGCTCGACGAGGACCACGTGCTCGGCGTCGGCGGCGCGAGCCTCACGCTGACCGGCCTGATGATCCAGCGACCCGTCGGCCGCGTGCTCGACCTGGGGACCGGCTGCGGGATCCAGGCGCTGCACGCCTCCCGCCACGCCGAGCAGGTGGTCGCCACCGACATCTCCGAGCGCGCGCTCGCGCTCGCCTCCTTCACCGCGGCGCTCAACGGGATCGAGAACATCGAGTTCCGCCTCGGCAGCCTCTACGAGCCGGTCGCGGGGGAGCGCTTCGACCACATCGTCACGAACCCGCCGTTCGTCATCACGCCGCGAGCCGAGGGCGTCCCCTCCTACGAGTACCGCGACGGCGGGCTGGAGGGCGACGAGATCGTGCGCCGCGTCATCCTCGGAGCAGCCGAGCACCTGGTGCCCGGCGGTGTCGCGCAGCTCCTGGGGAACTGGGAGTACCGGGAGGGCGCGGACGCCTTCGACCGGATCGCGGCCTGGCTCGCCGACGCCCGCAGCCCGCTGGAGCAGGCGCTCGAGGCGGGGCCCGAGGGGCTCGACGCCTGGATGGGCGGGACCGCCTCTCCGCTGGACGTCTGGGTCGTGGAGCGCGAGCGTCAGGATCCGGCGGTCTACGCCGAGACCTGGATCCGGGACGGCGGCACGACCCGCGGCCCCGCGTTCGACGCGCTGGTCGACGCCTGGCTGACCGACTTCGAGCGGCGCGGGGTGACCGGCGTCGGCTTCGGCTACGTCACGCTCCGCCTGCCCGAGCAGCCCCGCCCGCCGATCCGCCGCTTCGAGCGGATCACCACGCCGGTCGCGACCGCGGGCCTGGGCGGCCACCTCGCCGCCTGCCTCGACGCGGCCGAGGCCCTCGCGTCGATCGACGATCGCGCTCTGGCGGGTCTCGCCCTGGTCGTCGCCGGAGACGTCACGGAGGAGCGGCACTACTGGCCGGGCAACGACGATCCGACGGTTCTGCGGCTGCGCCAGGGCGGCGGGTTCGCCCGGGTCGAGGAGGTCGACACGGCGCTCGCCGCCGTGGTCGGCGCCTGCGACGGCGAGCTCTCGGTGGCGGCGATCGCGGCGGCGGTCGCCTCGCTCCTCCAGGTCGAGGAGGAGGCGGTGTCCGACTCCGTGCTGCCGCGGGTGCGCGAGCTGGTGGCGACGGGGCTGCTGCGGCTGCCCCAGGGGGAACGCGGCTAGAAGAGGGTGGCGGAGTCCTCGACGGGGGGCGCGGCGGCCGCGGCGGGCGCGGCGGCGGCCGTCGGCCATCCGGGTCCGGCGTCGACGGGCTGCCGGCGCTGGTAGGCGGTCGCGGCGCTCCGGGCACGGACATCGGCGGCCTCGTTCATCCGGTGGTTGGCGTGCCCCTTCACCCACTCGAAGGTGACGGCCCGGCCCTGCAGCTCCTCGTCGAGCGCCTTGATGATCTCGACGTTCATCACCGGCTTGCCGTCGGCCTTGCGCCAGCCCTTCCGCTTCCAGCCCGGCAGCCACTCGGTGCAGGCCTTGATGGCGTACTGGCTGTCGCAGAGGATGTGCAGCGGCTCCTCCTCCTGCGCGGTCGCGCGCAGCAGCTCGAGCACCGCGGTGAGCTCGCCGATGTTGTTCGTGCCGTGCGACCAGCCGCCCGCGGCCCAGCGCTCGTCGTCGACGTACCAGGCCCAGCCGGCGGGGCCGGGGTTGCCCAGTGCGGACCCGTCTGCGGCGGCGATGATGCTCACGTGCGTCTCTCCTCGTGCTCTCGGTGCTCGCGCCGGTGCGGCGCCCTCCGAGGGTAGTCGGCGGGCGGGGCGGTCCGCGGCGCGCGGCGCGGAGTCAGGCGGAGGAGGAGCGGCGCGCGATCGTCACGCGCGTCGAGTACGGCATCGCGACGGTCCCGCTCCCGCCCGACTCCTCGTCCACCACGGCGTCGACCGCCGCGAGGACCGCGGCGCGCTCCTCGTCGGGCATCGCGATGACGGAGCTGCGGGACGCGAACATGTCCCGCACCCCGGCTCGGTCCAGCTCGAAGGACCACTCGAAGGCCGCGAACGCCACCCGCTCGAGAGCGGAGCCGAGCGGCGGCCGGAGCGTCTCGAAGCGCTCGGCGGTGGAGGCTCCGGCGACCTCGCCGAGCCGGCGCACCCAGGGGACCGACTCGTCGCGGATGTTCCACACCAGCGCGAGCACGCCCTCCGGCACCAGGACGCGGGCGACTTCGGCTCCCGCGCGCTCGGCGTCGACCCAGTGCCACGACTGCGCGGCGGTGACGAGCTCCGCGGAGGCGTCCGCGGCGGGGATCGCCTCGGCCGTCCCCTCCTCGGGGCGGACCCCCGGCAGATTCGAGGCGAGCCGCGCGAGCATCTCCGCGTCGGGCTCGACCGCGGTCACGGCGAGGCCGCGGGACGCAAGCGACGCGGTGAACTTGCCCGTTCCCGCGCCGAGGTCCACGGCGCGCAGCCGATCGGAGGCGTCGGCTCCCGCCGCGCGGGCCCGCTCCGGGACGAAGGCGCCCGCCACCCGCGCGGGGGCGTGCCCCACGATCCAGTCGACGGCGTCGTCGGGGTAGCCGGGCCGCCCGCGGTCGTAGGCGTCGACCGCGCTGCCGAAGGAGCGTCCGAGGCCGCTCATCGCTTCTCCGCCGCTCGCGCGAGCACGTCCACCGCGTAGCCGTAGCCGGCGATGCCCGCGCCGACGATCACGGCGATCGCGACGTCCGAGAGGTAGGAGTGCTGCCGGAACGGCTCGCGCCGGTGCACGTTGCTCACGTGCACCTCGACCATCGGCAGCTCGGTCGCGAGGACGGCGTCGCGGATCGCGATCGACGTGTGCGTGTACGCCCCGGCGTTGAGCACCACTCCCGAGACGGAGCCGCGAGCCGCGTGCAGCCGGTCGACGATCGCGCCCTCCGAGCTGCTCTGGAAGGTCTCGACCGTGAAGCCGTGCCGCTCGGCCGCCTCCGCCGCCAGCGCCTCGGCGTCGGCGAGGGTGTCCGAGCCGTAGAGCTCGGGCTCGCGGGTGCCGAGCAGGTTCAGGTTCGGGCCGTTGAGGACGAGGATCGGCAGCTTCACGCTCCGACCCTAGCGCCGGCCGTCCCCGCGAGCGGGAGCGGCGGCAGCGCCGCGCGCAGGAGGATCAGCTCGCGCGCATGGGCGTCCAGATGCCGGTCCTCCTCGGTCCGCAGCTCGAGAGGCGGGACCGGCTCGGCCGCCCCGTCGGCGCCCCGCACCACGAAGACGCTCCGGCACTGCGTGGTCAGCTCCAGCTCGCCGGTCCGCGGGTCCCCGGAGCGCACGTGCACCGCCAAGTGCATGCTCCGGGCGCTCGTGTGGATGAGGCGCGCCTCCACCTCGACGAGATGCCCGATGCGCACCGGACGGTAGAAGTGGATCCCCCCGGAGTAGACGGCCACAGAGTCGCGGCCGGTCCAGCGCTGCGCGACCGCGTCGGCCGCCTCGTCGATCCAGCGCATCACGATCCCGCCGTGGGCGTTGCCGCCCCAGTTGACGTCTCCCGGTGCCGCGAGGAAGCGGAACACGATCCGCGGACCGGTGCCCTCCTCGGTGTACTCCTGGGCGCGCATCACGTCGTGCAGCCTCCGGCGGCCCTCGATGCGCGCGGCGGCGCCCTCGGCGAGGGACAGGTCCTCGATCGAGCGGGGCCGCCACTCCGGGACCGACCGCGGCCTCTTCTCGTCGTCGACGGCCACGAACACGAGGAGGCAGTGCGTGGCGTCCTCGTAGAGGCCGGTCCGCGGATCCGCCTGCGCGACCTGCACCAGCACGTGCATGCTCGTGCGCCCGGTGTGGATGACGCGGGCGGTCGCCTCGATCAGGTTGCCGACCGAGATGGGCCGGGTGAAGTGGACGTTGCCGACGTACGCCGTCACGCAGTAGCCGCCGCTCCAGCCCACGGCGCAGGCGTAGCCGGCCTTGTCGATCCATTCGAGGACGCGGCCGGCCTGGGCGCTGCGGCCGTCGGCGGTGGCGTCCTGCGGGGCGGCGAGGAAGCGGAGCGTGATGCGGTCGGTCATGGTGCCCGTCGTCGTGGGAGCGGAAGGGGGGAGTGGACCCGCGGGGGTGCGAGGAAAGGGGGATGATCCGCCCGCGGGCCACAGGGGTGTCCGGCCGGAGCCGGCTCGGTCAGGGGGATCAGGCCGCCAGCGGCAGCTTCTCGGCGAGGAGCCGGAGCCGCAGGGCCTGGAGCTCGGCGGTCAGCTCGGGCGGCAGCCGGTCGCCGAACCGCGTGAAGAACTCCTCCGTGAGCGCGCACTCCTCCAGCCACGCCTCCACCGGGACGGAGAACAGCTCCTCCTTCTGGGCCGCGGAGAGCAGCAGTCCGTGCGTGTCGATCGCGAGCGGCAGGTCGCCGAGGGGGCTTCGCCGCGCCTCCGCCAGCCCCTCGAGGCGGCGGACGAGCCACTGCAGCACCCGCGCGTTCTCGCCGAAGCCGGGCCAGAGGAACTCGCCGTCCGCGTCCTTCCGGAACCAGTTGACCTGGAACACCGCCGGCGCCGCATCGCCGAGCTCAGCGCCGATCGCGAGCCAGTGCGCGAAGTAGTCGGCCATGTTGTAGCCGCAGAAGGGGAGCATCGCGAACGGATCGCGGCGCAGCTCCCCGACCGTGCCCTCCGCGGCCGCGGTCTTCTCGGAGGCGACGGTCGCACCCAGGAAGACGCCGTGCTGCCACGAGGTGGCCTGCGTGACCAGCGGGACGTTGCTCGCCCGTCGGCCACCGAAGACGATCGCGTCCAGCGGCACGCCCTCGTGGGCGTCCCAGTCGGCGGAGAGCGACGGGCACTGCGCGGCCGGCGCGGTGAAGCGGGAGTTGGGGTGCGCGGCGGGCGTGCCGGACGCCGGCGTCCACGGGTGCCCGCGCCAGTCGGTCAGCCGCTCCGGGACCTCGTCGGTCAGGCCCTCCCACCACACGTCGCCGTCCTCGCGGAGCGCGACGTTGGTGAAGATCGTGTTGCCCCAGAGCGTCTGCACGGCGTTCGGGTTCGAGGTCTCCCCGGTGCCGGGAGCGACGCCGAAGAAGCCCGTCTCGGGGTTCATCGCCCAGAGGCGTCCATCCTCCCCGCGGCGCATCCAGGTGATGTCGTCGCCCAGCGTCTCGACCCGCCAGCCGGGGATCGCGGGCTGCATCATCGCGAGGTTGGTCTTGCCGCACGCGCTCGGGAAGGCGGCGGCGACGTGGTAGCGCCGTCCCTCAGGCGAGACGATGCGGATCAGCAGCATGTGCTCGGCGAGCCAGCCCTCCTCGCGCCCCATCGCCGAGGCGATCCGCAGGGCGAAGCACTTCTTCGCCAGCAGGGCGTTGCCGCCGTAGCCGGAGCCGTACGAGACGATCTCGCGCGTCTCCGGGAACTGGGTGATGTACTTCACGGGGCTGCACGGCCAGGCGACGTCCTCGCGGGTGACGCCGTCCGCGTCGCGGAGGGGCAGCCCCACGGTGTGCACGCCGCGGACGAACGGGGTCTCCTCGGTGAAGGCGGCGAGCGGCTCGGAGCCCACGCGCGCCATGATCCGCAGGTTCAGCACCGCGTAGGCCGAGTCGGTGACCTGGACGCCCAGCTGCGAGAGCGGACCGCCGACGGGCCCCATCGAGAACGGGACGACGTACATCGTCCGTCCGCGCATCGCTCCGTCGAGGAGGGGAGCGAGCTCGGCCCTCATCGCGGCGGGCTCGCGCCAGTTGTTGGTCGGTCCCGCGTCGGCCTCGTCGGTCGTGCAGATGAAGGTGCGGTCCTCGACCCGGGCGACGTCGTCCGGGTCGGTGCGGGCCAGGAACGAGCCGGGCCGCCACTCCGGATTGAGCGGGAGGAGCGTGCCGGAGGCGACGAGCCGCTCGGTCAGGCGGTACCACTCCGCGGGGGAGCCGTCGCTCCACTCGATCGCGTCGGGCTGGAGGATCGCGGCGGTCTCGCGCACCCAGCGGCGGAGGGCGAGGGGCGCCCGCGGCACGACGGGCGCGGGGACGGACGTCGGCGCGGTCATGGTGCTCGGCTCGAGTCGGACGGTGTTGCTGTAGATGCTCATGCTGGCTCCGCTTTCGGTGGTCGTCGTCGACGGGGGTGGGGAGTCGCCGGCCGCAGCCGGGAAGAGGCCGGCCGGGCCGGGAGGGGCGCTCAGTGGCGCCTGAAGCCAGGATGGAGGAGGATCAGGAGGTATTCCCGGCGCTCAGGCGGTCAAGAAACCGCCTTTTTGCGCTTCCGTCACAACCGACCGCTGGAGCTCGCCGTGACCGATCCCTCGACACCCGCCCCGGGCTCCGACGCCGTGCTGCTCGGGCAGCGCCTGCGCCACTTCCGCACCCGGCGCGGACTGACCCTCGGGCAGCTCGCCGAGCGCGTCGACGTGTCGGGGAGCCAGCTCTCGCTGATCGAGACGGGCCGCCGCGAGCCGCGCCTCTCCCTCCTGCAGCGTCTCGCGGCCGCGCTCGGCGTCGAGCTGGCGGCGCTGCTCTCGGACGAGCCGCCGAGCGAGCGGGCCGCGCTGGAGATCGAGCTGGCGCGGGTGCAGAAGGGGTCGCTGTACCGCTCGCTCGGCCTGCCCGAGTTCAAGGTCAACAAGGGGCTGAGCACGCCCGTGCTGGAGGCGTTCCTCGGCGTCTACCGCGAGCTCGCCCGTCGCCGGAGCGAGGCGAGCGCCACGCCGGAGGAGGCACGCCGGGCCAACACCGCCCAGCGGCTCCAGCTGCGCGAGCGCAGCTCCTACCTGCCCGAGATCGAGGAGGTGGCGGGCGAGATGCTCCGCACCGTCGGGCACCGCGGAGGAGCACTGACCCACAGCTCCGTCTCGAAGATGGCCCGGCACCTCGGCTTCGAGATCATCCACGTCGGCGACCTGCCGCACTCCGCCCGCTCGGTGATCGACCTCGCGAACGGCAGGATCTACCTCCCGCCCGCCTCGATCCCCGGGGGGCACGGCCTGCGGGCGCTGGCGCTGCAGGCGATGGCGCACCGCCTCCTCGGGCACGAGCGGCCGGTGACCTACGCCGACTTCCTCCGCCAGCGCCTCGAGATCAACTACTTCGCCGCCGCGTGCCTGATGCCGCTGGAGCCGGCGGTCGCGTTCCTCCAGGAGGCGAAGCGCGAGCGGGACATCTCGGTGGAGGACTTCCGTGACGGCTTCGGCGTCACCCACGAGGCCGCCGCCCTGCGCTTCACGAACCTGCTCACCTCGCACCTCGACATCCGGATGCACTTCCTGCGGGTGCTGGGAGACGGCTCGATCCAGAAGGCCTACGAGAACGACGGGCTGCCGCTGCCGACCGACGTCACCGGGGCCGTCGAGGGCCAGGTGGTCTGCCGCTACTGGTCGGCGCGCTCCGCGTTCACCCGGACCAACCGGACGACGGAGTACTACCAGTACGTCGACACCCCGGCGGGGACCTTCTGGTCGGCGTCGCAGACCGGCACGACCGCCACCGAGGAGTTCTCGATCACCGTGGGCGTCCCGTTCGCCGAGGCCCGCTTCTTCCGAGGCCGCGACACCGACCGCCGCGAGCTCTCCCGCTGCCCCGACGAGTCCTGCTGCCGACGCGCCCCGTCGGAGCTCGCCGCGCGCTGGGACGGCAACGCCTGGCCGAGCGCGCGCCTGCACGCGCACGTGCTCGCGCCGCTGCCGTCGGGGACCTTCCCCGGCATCGACGACGCCGAGGTCTACGAGTTCCTCGACGCGCACGCTCGCGAGTCCTGACCGCTCCTGCGAGACGCCGCTCCGGTGCGCCTGGGTCGGCGTGCCGCGTGCCCGAGCGCGTCCCGCGGAAGGGCGGGAGGCGTCAGTCCGAGATGAGGGCGCGGGCCGTTCCCTCGTCGAGGATGAGGTCGGTGATGAGGCCGGCCGCCAGGGCGCCGCGCAGGCCCGGCAGCTTCGAGGCGCCCGACACGACGCAGATCCGGCGCGACGCGCGGCGCACCGTGGAGAGGTCCGGACCGCTTGCACGTTCGTTCATGGGGATGTCGTCCCAGCTGCCGTCGGACCGGTAGAACACCGTCGCGACGTCGCCGACGACCCCGGAGCCGCTGAGCGAGGTGAAGTCGCTCGGCTCCAGGTAGCCGCCGATGTAGACCTTCGAGGGGACCGCCGCGAACGGCGACCCGAGCCCGAACAGCGCCACGTCCATCCGCTGCTGCAGCTCCAGGACCCGTCGGGTGGAGCGCTCGCGCCACACCGCCTGCTTGGTGGTCGGGTCGTCGAAGAACGCCGGCACCGGGAACTGCTGGACCTTCGCCGCGTAGGCGTCACCGAAGCGGCGGAGGATCTCGCTCGAGTAGTTGATGCCCGTGGTCTCGGTGTTGCCGGCGCCGTTCAGCTGCACGATCTGCGTGTTGTGCGTCTCCTTGGCGATCAGGTGGCGGCTGATCGCGCTCATCGTGGAGCCCCAGGCGATGCCGACGATCATGTTCGAGTCGATGAACTGCCCGAGGATCCTCGCTGCGGACAGGGCGACCCGCTCGAGCCGGTCGATCTCGCTGGTGTGGTCCGGCACCGGCACGATGTGCGCCGTGATGTCGAAGTGGGACCGCACCTCGGCCGAGAGGGCGCTCGCCCGGTCGAGGGGGGAGCGGATCTGGATGTCGACCAGGCCGGTCGCGCGGGCGTGCGAGAGCAGGCGCGAGACGGAGGAGCGCGACGTGTGCAGCTCGTGCGCGATCGCGTCCATCGTCAGATCCTGCATGTAGTACAGCTGGGCCGCACGCAGCGCGTCCCGCGTCTTGTCGGGATGGGTCGCGTGGGTCGTCTCGTCGAGTTCGACGACCGGTCTCACCGGGGTCATAGCGCTCCCTGCACGGATTTCCACCCGTCTTGACCGGATGTGTTGTCGGGTCAAGGATGGCTGTATTCCTCCGCGAAATCAATCGGTCATCTCCCCGGTGCACGCTGGTGCGGAGGCCTCGACGACACCCCTACGACACGAAGGCGAGTACGAAGTGGCACAGTCCGACGGAACTCCCGGAAACTCCGCTCTGCGCGAGAGCGTCGCTGCTCTCCGCGACAACCCCCGCGCCACGGTCCTGGTCATCGGCGGTGGCATCAACGGCATCGGGACCTTCCGCGAGCTCGCGCTCAACGGCGTCGACGTCGCCCTCGTCGAGCGCGGCGACTACGTCTCCGGTGCCTCGAGCGCCTCGAGCCACATGATCCACGGTGGCATCCGCTACCTCGAGAACGGCGAGTTCCGACTCGTCAACGAGGGCGTGCACGAGCGCAACGGCCTGCTGAAGATCGCTCCCCATTACGTGAAGCCGCTGCAGACGACGATCCCGATCTACTCGACGTTCTCGGGCATCCTCGCGGCTCCGCTGCGCTTCCTGACCCACAAGTCGGGCAAGCCGCAGGAGCGCGGCGCGCTGCTGATCAAGGTCGGCCTCACGATGTACGACTTCTTCTCCCGCGACGGCGGCACGGTGCCGCGCCACCAGTTCCACGGACGCAAGCGCTCGCTGAACGAGCTCCCCAAGCTCGACCCGAAGATCAAGTACACCGCCACCTACTTCGACGCCTCCGTGCACGAGCCCGAGCGCCTCGCGCTCGACGTGCTCCACGACGCGCTGATCGGCGGCAGGAAGGCCCGCGCGGCCAACTACGTCGAGGCCGTCGGCGCCGACGAGAAGGGTGTCGTCCTCCGCGACCGCGAGTCCGGCGAGGAGTTCACCTTCGCGGCGGACGTCGTCGTCAACGTCTCCGGACCGTGGACCGACTTCACCAACACGGCCCTCGGCACGACCACGAAATTCATGGGCGGCACGAAGGGCTCGCACATCGTGCTCGACAACCCCGAGCTGGTCGAGGCCTGCGAGGGACGCGAGATGTTCTTCGAGCACAGCGACGGACGCATCGTCCTCATCTACCCGCTCAAGGGCCGCGTGATGGTCGGCACGACCGACATCGACGCCGACCCCACGAAGCCGGCGGTGTGCACGGAGGAGGAGATCGACTACTTCTTCGAGCTCGTCAACCACGTCTTCCCGGCCATCCGCGTGGACCGCTCGCAGATCGTCTTCAAGTTCTCCGGCATCCGCCCGCTGCCCCGCCACGACGACGAGGCCCCGGGCTTCGTCTCCCGCGACTACCGCATCGAGCCCTCGACGCTCCCCGGCAACGGCTCGCCCGTGCTCAGCCTGGTCGGCGGCAAGTGGACGACGTTCCGCGCCCTGTCGGAGCACCTCTCGAACGAGGTCTTCAAGCGGATCGGCGTGACCCGTCGCGTCTCCACCGTGAAGACCCCCATCGGAGGCGGCAAGGGCTTCCCGCGCACCGACGCGTCCCGCGCGCAGTGGATCAGCCAGCACCGCTCCGGGCTCTCCTCGGCCCGCACGGGCCAGCTGCTCGAGCGCTACGGTACCCGCGCGCAGGAGGTCATCGAGGCCCTGGCCGACGGACACGACGAGGCGCTCGACTTCGACAAGGACTTCACCACCGGTGAGATCCGCTACCTCGCCCAGCGCGAGAGCGTGGTGCACCTCATCGACCTGGTGATGCGCCGCACCAACCACGCCTTCACGGGCGGCCTGAGCCGCGAGCTCCTCGAGGAGCTCGCCGAGCACACGGGCGCCGTGCTGGGCTGGGACGACGCCGCCCGCGCGTCGGAGGTCGACGCGACCATCGCGCACCTCAAGGATTACAACGGCGTCGACGTCGGGGGCACCTCGGTGCAGACCCCGACGGCCGTGCCCGCCTCCTGATCGGCGATCAGGCGCGGATCGACGGAAGCCCCGGACCGAGGACCACCTCGACCGGGGCTTCCGTCGTGACAACGCACAAACGTGCACGCGCCGTTCCTTGTCGCTAGGACAGGGCGCCGATAACTTCACACCGTCGGGCATCGAAGCCCGCCGCGGACGCCTGTGCGCGTCCGTCTTACGATAAGGAAAAGGTCAACGTGGACAATCTCGGAGTGGTCTTCCTCGCCGAAGTCGTGGGAACGGCCATGCTCGTGCTCCTCGGCTGCGGTGTCGTCGCCAACGTCGCGCTCGTGAAGAGCAAGGGTCTCAACGGCGGAACCCTCATGGTCAACATCGGCTGGGGCTTCGCGGTCTTCGCCGGTGTGATCGTCTCGTACAACTCGGGGGCGCACCTCAACCCCGCGGTCACCCTGGGCCTCGTCGCGAGCGGAGCGACCGAGTTCGGATCCGGCGTGCCCGTCAATATCGTCTCGATCCTCGTCTACATCCTCGCTCAGATGATCGGTGCGATCCTCGGTGCCGTCTTCTGCTGGCTCGCCTACAAGCAGCACTTCGACGAGGAGCCCGACGCGGCGAACAAGCTCGGCGTCTTCTCGACCGGCCCGGCGATCCGCTCGTACGGCTGGAACTTCGTCACCGAGGTCATCGGCACCTTCGTCCTCGTCTTCGTCGTCATCGGCTTCGGCGGCGGACGTCAGGGCGACGGCGGTCTGGCCGCGCTCGGCGCGCTGCCCGTCGCCATCCTGGTGATCGCGATCGGCGCCTCCCTCGGCGGCCCGACCGGCTACGCCATCAACCCCGCCCGCGACCTCGGCCCCCGCATCGCGCACGCTCTCCTGCCGATCAAGGGCAAGGGCTCGAGCGACTGGAGCTACGCCTGGGTGCCCGTCGCCGGCCCGATCGTCGGTGGAGTGCTCGCGGGCCTCGCCTCGCTCGTGCTGCTCCCGGTCCTCTAGACCGCCGCGCTTCCTTTCACCCCCGTTACGAAGGAGTAATCATTCATGGCTGACTACGTCATCGCTATCGACCAGGGGACCACGTCGTCCCGCGCGATCATCTTCGACAAGAAGGGATCGATCGTCTCCACCGGCCAGAAGGAGCACGAGCAGATCTTCCCGCGCGCCGGCTGGGTCGAGCACGACCCGATCGAGATCTGGAACAACGTCCGCGAGGTGATCGGCCAGGCTCTCTCCCGTGCCGACCTGACCCGCCACGACATCGCCTCCGTCGGCATCACCAACCAGCGCGAGACCGCTGTCGTCTGGGACAGGACGACCGGCAAGCCGGTCTACAACGCCATCGTCTGGCAGGACACCCGCACCCAGTCGATCGTCGACCGCCTCGCGGGCGACGAGGGCGCTGACCGCTTCAAGTCGATCGTGGGCCTCCCGCTCGCGACCTACTTCTCCGGCACCAAGATCGTCTGGATCCTCGAGAACGTCGAGGGTGCTCGCGAGAAGGCCGAGGCGGGCGACCTGATCTTCGGCACGACGGACACCTGGGTCCTCTGGAACCTGACCGGCGGCATCGACGGCGGCGTCCACAAGACCGACGTCACCAACGCCTCCCGCACCCTGTTCCTCGACCTCGAGACCCTCGAGTGGCGCGACGACATCCTCGAGGCCTTCGGGGTCCCGAAGTCGATGCTCCCCGAGGTCTGCTCCTCCTCCGAGGTCTACGGCCACGTCGAGTCGTCGTCGCTGCTGCGCGAGGTCCCGATCGCCGGCATCCTCGGCGACCAGCAGGCCGCGACCTTCGGCCAGGCGGCGTTCGACCCGGGCGAGGCGAAGAACACCTACGGCACCGGCAACTTCCTGATCTTCAACACGGGCACCGAGATCGTCCACTCGAAGAACGGTCTGCTCACCACCATCGGCTACAAGCTCGGCGACGGCGAGGTGCACTACGCGCTCGAGGGCTCGATCGCGGTCTCCGGCTCGCTGATCCAGTGGCTGCGCGACAACCTGGGCCTCATCGGCTCGGCCCCCGAGGTCGAGGCGCTGGCCGCCACCGTCGAGGACAACGGAGGCGCGTACTTCGTCCCCGCCTTCTCGGGTCTGTTCGCCCCCTACTGGCGCTCCGACGCCCGCGGAGCCCTCGTCGGCCTCACCCGCTACGTCAACAAGGGCCACATCGCCCGCGCCGCGCTCGAGGCGACCGCCTTCCAGACCCGCGAGGTCCTGGACGCGGTCAACGCCGACTCCGGCGTCCCCCTGCAGGAGCTCAAGGTCGACGGCGGAATGATCGCCAACAACCTGCTCATGCAGTTCCAGGCCGACATCCTCGGCGTCCCGGTCGTCCGACCGGTCGTCGCGGAGACCACCGCGCTCGGAGCGGCCTACGCGGCCGGTCTCGCGGTCGGCTTCTGGGAGAACCTCGACGACCTGCGCCGGAACTGGCAGGAGGACTCGCGCTGGACCCCGCAGATGGACCAGGACGAGGCCGCCCGCCAGTACCGCCTCTGGAAGAAGGCCGTCACCAAGACCTTCGACTGGATCGACGAGGACGTGCAGTAGTTTTCTCCGCGGCAGTCCCTGCCTGCCGCGGCGCGGTCGGCTCATCGAGGTGGTCGCGTCTCGGGGAGCGGGTCGCGTCCGGCTAGGGGACGACGCTGACACGCGTCCTCCCCGTTCGCCTTGCGCAACGAGCGGATGGCGTGAGTCCGTTCACGGTGAAGCGCCCTGTCCGACCCTCGGGTCGGGTGGGGCGCTTCGTCGTTCCGACGACGGTGCAACGGGAATCGCAACGGGGTGGTTCGGGGACACCCATGCTGGTCGAGTGGTCGCCGCAGACGGCTCATCGAGACCCGGCAATTCGGACCTGCATGCTGGTCGCTTAGTCGCTGCAGGCGGCTTATCGAGACCAGACCCGGGCGGGGCCTCAGTCCGCCGACAGCCCGAGCTGCGCGTCCAGCTCGTCCAGGGAAGCGATCCGGCGCACGCCCAGCTCGACCGCCTCGGGCGGCAGCTCGCGGCCGTGCTCGGGACCGCCGACGCGGTCGAGCCAGACGCCGCGCAGGCCCGCAGCGGCCGCTCCGACGGCGTCGGTGCCGAGCCGGTCGCCGACGTAGAGGGCCTCCTCCGGAGAGACCCCGAACCGCTCGCAGGCGATCGCGAAGATCCGCGCGTCCGGCTTGGCGACGCCGACGTCGCCGGAGGCGATCACGTGCTCGAAGCGACCGGAGAGGCCCGTGCGCTCGATCTTCCCCCGCTGGAAGTCGAGCACGCCGTTGGTGATGACGCCGAGGCGGACTCCGGCGGCGTCGAGCCGGTCGAGGACGGGCAGCGCGTCGTCGTGGAGGGTCCAGGCGGCGACGTAGTGCTCGAGGTACCCGCGGAACCAGGAGCTCGCCTCCTCGGGAGTCAGCCCGACTCCGGCCTCCGCGGCGAAGTCCGTGGCGCGCGCCCGGCGCTGGCCCTCGTAGTCGAGCTCGCCCGCGAGGTAGCGGTGGTAGTGCTCCTCCTCGAGCAGGTGCCAGCGGCGCTGCACGTCGGCCGGCTCGCCGGCGTAGGCGGCGCCGAGCGAGGCGGCGTACGCGACGATCCCCTCCCGCACAGCGCGGGCATGGGCGAAGAGGGTGTCGTCGAGGTCGAAGAGCGCGAGCCGCAGCACGGCCGCCTCAGCGGACGCGGCGGAGGAGGCCGACGGAGTCGTAGACGGCGGCGAGCGTGCGCTCCGCGGTCTCGGACGCGCGGTCGGCGGCGAGGGAGAGGACCCGGTCGAGCTCGGCCGGGTCGGCGAGCAGCTCCGCGGTCCGCGCGCGGATCGGGTCGAAGGTGGCGGCGACCACCTCGACGAGGCCCTTCTTGAGGTCCCCGTAGCCGCGGCCCGCGTACTCCTGCTCCAGCGACTCGACGGAGCGGTCGGCGAGGACCGAGTAGATCGTCAGCAGGTTCGAGACGCCGGGCTTCGCCGCCCGGTCGAAGCGCACCTCCGACTCGGTGTCCGTCACGGCGCGCATGATCTTCTTCGCGGTCGCCTTCGGCTCGTCGAGCACGCTGAGCAGGCCCGCATCCGACTCCGCCGACTTTGACATCTTGGCGCCCGGGTTCTGCAGGTCGAAGATCTTCGCGGTCTCGCGCACGATGTGGGGCTCCGGCACGGCGAAGGTCTCGCCGAAGCGCGAGTTGAAGCGCGCGGCGAGATCGCGGGTGAGCTCCAGGTGCTGGCGCTGGTCCTCGCCGACCGGCACCGCGTCCGTCTGGTACAGCAGGATGTCGGCCGCCATCAGGATCGGGTAGGTGAACAGGCCCACCGAGGCGGCCTCAGCGCCCTGCTTCGCCGACTTGTCCTTGAACTGCGTCATCCGGCTGGCCTCGCCGAAGCCGGTCAGGGTGTTGAGGACCCAGGCGAGCTCGGCGTGAGCGGGCACATGGGACTGGATGAAGAGGGTCGAGCGCGCGGGGTCGATGCCCGCGGCGATGTACTGCGCGGCGGTCGCGCGGGTGCGCTCGCGGAGCTGCTGCGGGTCCTGCGGGACCGTGATCGCGTGCAGGTCGACGACGCAGAAGTAGGCGTCGAAGTCCTCCTGCATCGCGACCCACTGGGTCAGCGCGCCGATGTAGTTGCCGAGGTGCAGCGACCCGGAGGAGGGCTGCATGCCGGAGAAGATGACGGGCTTGGCGCCCGGGGTGCTGGGAGTCATGGGTGGCCTCGAGGGGTCGGTTCGCGGGGGAGAGGGTCAGAGCTCGTAGTCGACGACCACGGGGGAGTGGTCGGACCAGCGGGTGTCGTAGGAGGCGGCGCGGTCGACCTCGTAGCTGCGGGCGAGGTCGGCGAGCGCGGGCGTGGCGAGCTGGTAGTCGAGGCGCCAGCCGGTGTCGGTGTCGAAGGCCTGGCCGCGCTGCGACCACCACGTGTACGGCCCGGGCACCTCGCCCGCGAACCGGCGGCCGAGGTCGACCCAGCCCAGTCCGGCACCGGCGTTGTAGTCCGGGTCGCCCTCGGCGCCGACGAAGCGGTCGACGTAGGCGCGCTCCTCCGGGAGGAAGCCTGCCTTCTTGACGTTGCCCTTCCAGTTCTTGATGTCGAGCGTGCGGTGGCCGACGTTGAGGTCGCCCATCACCACGGCGAGCTCGCTGTGCGCCCGGATCTCGGGCAGGCGCGCTTCCATCGCGTCGAGGAAGCGGTACTTCTCGACCTGCTTGGGGGTGCCGACCTCGCCGGAGTGGACGTAGGTGGAGACGACGGTGAGCGAGCGGCCGCCGACCTCGTAGTCGGCCTCGAGCCAGCGTCCGGCCGAGTCGAAGTCGTCGGCGCCGAACGTCACGCGGTGGATCGTGGCGCGCCTGCGCGAGGCGAGAGCGACTCCGGCGCGCCCCTTGGCGGTCGCCTCGTCGTGCAGCACGTCCCACTCGTCCCCGAGGAGCCCCGTGAGGTCGTCCGTGGAGGCGCGGACCTCCTGCAGGGCCAGGACGTCGACGTCGCGGGCGGCGAGCCAGTCGCCCATCCCCTTGCGGTAGGCGGCGCGGACGCCGTTCACGTTGACGGAGGCGATGCGGAGGGTGCTGCGAGTCACCGGAGCAGTCTATTCGGAGCCGCGGAGCGGGCCGCCCGGCCGCGCTCGCACCCCGGAACGCGGAAGCCGGCGGCCGCCTCGCGCGACTCCCTCGGAGAGGGGGAGGAGCGCGGAGGCGACCGCCGGCGGGACCGCTCAGGACGGTCGGTCGGAGGGGATCAGGCGGGGACGGCTTGCGCGGTGGCGGGCGCGGGCACCTCGGCGACCACGGGGGCGCGCTTGATGCTCTTCGCGATGATCACGCAGACGGCCGTGACGACCATGCCCACCAGGATGGCGACCAGGTAGAGGATCGGCTGCCCGACGAGCCCGGTGACCCAGACGCCGCCGTGCGGGGCGCGGAGGGTGGAGCCGAAGAGCGCGACGAGCGCACCCGTGACGGCCGAGCCGACCATGGCGGACGGGATCACGCGCAGCGGGTCGACCGCGGCGAACGGGATGGCCCCCTCCGAGATGAAGGACGCGCCCAGCAGGTAGGCGGCCTTGCCGTTCTGGCGCTCGGCGTCGGTGAACAGGCGCTTGCGGAGCGTCGTGGCCAGGGCCAGACCCAGCGGCGGGGTCATGCCGGCGGCCATGACGATCGCCATCACCTTGAACTGCACGGAGTTCGGGTCGCCGTCGGCGGGGACGGAGGCGAGGCCGGTGGTCGCGAAGGCGTAGGCCACCTTGTTGACCGGACCGCCCATGTCGAACGCCATCATGAGGCCGAGGATGATCCCCAGGATGATCAGGTTGCCGCCCGAGAGGCCCGAGAGCCAGGACGACAGGCCCTCGCTCAGTGCGCGGAGCGGCGCTCCGAGCACCACGAACATCAGGAAGCCGGTGATGAAGGTGGCGATCAGGGGGATGATCACGACGGGCATCAGCGACTTGAACGCCGCGGGGAGCTTGATCCGCGAGATGTAGAGGGCCGCGTAGCCGGCGATGAAGCCGGAGGCGAGGCCGCCCAGGAAGCCCGCGCCGACGGTGACCGCGACCGCGCCGCCGAGGAAGCCCGGCGCGATGCCGGGACGGTCGGCGATGCCGAAGGCGATGAAGCCCGAGAGCACCGGCACCAGGAACGCGAAGGTCGCGCTTCCGATGAGGAACATCACTCCGGCCCAGTCGGTGATGTTCGCGACGTTGAAGCCGTCGTCGATGATCTGCTGGGCCGTGAAGTCGACGATGCGGTAGCCGCCGAACAGGAACGACAGCGCGATCAGCAGACCGCCCGCCGCGACGAACGGGATCATGTAGGAGACGCCGGTCATCAGGTTCTGGCGGATGCGCGTGCCGACGCCGACCTTCTTCGGCGCGGCGGGGGCCGCGGCCGGAGTCGAGCGGGCGGGGGCGGACGCGGCGGAGCCGGAGCCGCGGAGGGCCAGAGCGCGGTCGAGGACCTCGTCCGGCTTGGACAGGGCCTCGGCGACGCCCACCTGGAGGATCGGCTTGCCGGCGAAGCGGTCCTTGCCGCGGACCTCGAGGTCGGCGGCGAGGATGACGACGTCCGCGGCGGCGATGTCGGCCGCGGTCATCTCGTCCGAGCCGGCCGCGCCCTGGGTCTCGACGTGGATCGGGTAGCCGCGCTTCTTCGCGGCCTGCTCGAGCGCCTCCGCCGCCATGTACGTGTGGGCGATGCCCGCGATGCAGCTGGTCACGGCGACGAAGCGCGGGCCGGAGGCGGGGCTCGCGGCGGGCGCGTCCTGCACCTTCGCCACGGCGCGGTCGATGACGTCGGCCGCCTTCGCGAGCGCCTCCGACGTGCCCACCTCGAGGGTGGGCTTCCCGGCGAAGCGCTCCTTGCCGCGGACCTCGAGGTCGGCGGCGAGGATCACGACGTCGGCGTCGGCGATGGTCCGGTCCGACATGGGATCGGAGCCCGCGGCGCCCTGGGTCTCGACCTGGATCTCGTACCCCTTCTTCTTCGCGGCCTGCTCGAGGGCCTCGGCCGCCATGTAGGTGTGCGCGATGCCGGCGATGCAGCTCGTGACGGCGACGATCCTCATGAGACGACGACCTCTCGGGCGATGATGTCCGCGACCTCCTGGCCGCTGGCGGCGGCGCGGAGGGAACCGGTGAAGGACTCGTGGATCAGCTTGCGGGCGAGCTGGGCGAGGATCTTGAGGTGCGCCTGGTCGGCGCCGTCCGGAGCCGCGATCAGGAAGATCAGGTCGGCCGGGCCGTCGGGGGCGCCGAAGTCGACGCCCTGCTTCGCGATGCCGACCGCCACGCTGGGCGAGACGACGTGGGAGGAGCGGGCGTGGGGGATCCCGATGCCGCCGGGCATCCCGGTCGCCATCTGCGACTCGCGGTCGCGGACGTCGGCGAGGAAGCCGTCGAGGTCGGTGACGCGGCCGGCGTCGGCGAGCGTCTTCGCGAGCTGCGCGGTGGCCTCGTCCTTCGTGGCGGCGGTGAGGTCGACGATGACCGTCGACGCCTCGGTGAGAGCAGTCATGCGCTCAGTTCTCCAATCGGGAGGGTGGGGTCGGGGTTCTCGACGACGGAGACGTCGTCGAGGCGGAGGGAGTCGGGACCCGGGGCTTCGCTGCCCGGGAGCTGGACGGCGGCGGTACCCCACGCGACTGCTGTCGCGAGGCGCTCCGCCTCCGTGGCGTCGACGGCCGAGAGGTAGCCGGCGAGCGTGCTGTCGCCGGCGCCGACGGTGCTGAGGGGCACGACGGCGGGGGCGCCCGCCCACCACGACGCGTGCGCCGTGACGAGGAGGGCGCCGTGCTCTCCGAGGCTGACGAGCGCTCGCGCGTCGGGCAGCTGCAGGAGTTCACGGGCTCCGGCGACGACGTCTCCGACCGTCGTCAGGGAGCGGCCGAGGAGCTCCTCGAGCTCCTCGAGGTTGGGCTTCACCAGGGTGGCGGTGCCGGCCGCGATGATCGCGGTCAGGGGGGCTCCCGAGGTGTCGACGGCGAGGGGGACGCCGAAGTGCAGGGCGAGGCGGCCGAGAGCGGGGTAGAAGTCCGCTCCCAGTCCCGGGGGGACGCTGCCGCAGGCGACGAGCCAGCGGGGCGAGGCCGAGACGTGCTCGCCGATCAGCTCGGAGAGGGCGTGGGCCTCCTCCTCCGTGACAGCGGGGCCGGGCTCGTTGATCTTGGTGGTGCGGCCCGTCCGGTCGTCGACCACGGTGATGTTGGTGCGGATCGGGTGGGCGATCGCCGCACTGGCCGAGCGGACTCCGGCGGCCCGGAGCATCGTGGACAGGTCGAGGCCGGTGGAGGCGTCGGCCGGGTAGACCGCGGTCGCCTCGACGCCGTTGCGGGCGAGGGCACGGGCGACGTTGACGCCCTTGCCGGCCGGGTCGCGCCGCACGTCGTGCGCGCGGTTGACCTCGCCGACGGCGAAGCCGCTCGTGGAGAGGGTGACGTCGATGCTCGGGTTGGCGGTGACGGTGACGATCATGCGCGGACGACCTCCGGGCCGGCCGACTCGATGTCGTCGGCGAGCTCGTCGTCGACATCGGCGTCGGTGATGACGGTGTCGACCGCGGACAGCGGAGCGACGTGCCCGAAGTCCTGCCGGCCGAACTTCGAGTGGTCGGCGAGGACCACGACCCGGCGCGCGGAGGCGATGATCGCGGACTTGACGACGGCCTCGTCGAGATCGGGGGTGGTGAGCCCGCGCTCGAGGCTGAGGCCGTTCGTGCCGATGAAGGCGACGTCCACCGAGACCGTGGAGAGGGCCTGGGCGGCCCACGGCCCGACGGCGGCCTGCGTGACTCCGCGCAGGTGCCCGCCGATGAGGTGGAGGTCGATGTTGGGCCGGCCGACGAGCGTCATCGCGACGGGGAGGGAGTGGGTGACGACCGTCAGCCGGCGGTCCAGGGGGAGCAGCTCCGCCAGCCGCACCGTGGTGGTGCCGGCGTCGATGGCGATCGAGCCGCCGTCGGGCACCTCGGCGAGGGCCGCGGTGGCGATGCGGTCCTTCTCGCCGGCGAGGTGTCCCTCGCGGGCGGCGACCTCGGGCTCGATGCCCAGCCGCTCGACGGGGATGGCGCCGCCGTGCGCACGGCGCAGCAGGCCCCGCTTCTCGAGGCTGGTGAGATCGCGGCGGATCGTCTCCGGCGTCACGGCGAGGGAGAGGGCGAGGTCGCGGACCTCGACGCGCCCGTCGGTGCGGGCGCGGTCCAGGATCGCCTGGTGCCGCTCCGGTGCGTACATGTGGACTCCGTCGTCTCGCCGTGGGTGGTGCGCCGGATCCGCGGTGTCGTTGCCGACCTCGGATCTGCGTTTACCTCTTTTTAGACCCGTTCGGGAGGGAAGTCAACAGAAACGGACAGACTCGGCAGGCGGAATCGGTCGCGGCGACGCCGGGAAGACCGGGAAGCGGACCGCCGGGTCAGGCGGCGAGTTCCTCGAGCTCCTCCTCGAGCTGCGCGAGCTGGCGCTCCAGACGGCGTCGTTTGAGGAGGGACGCCTCCGGCAGCGCGGCGCGAAGCCGCTCGCGCTCGGCCTCGGCGAGGGTGCGGCGGGCGGTGCGCAGCTGCTCCTCCCGCTCCTTCTCGCGCTCCTCCGGCGTGAGCTTGCGCGCCGAAATCCCGGCGTCGCTCATCCCGACGGAGATCCACGACGCGGCGATCAGGATCACCTGGCAGACGAGGTTGAACCAGATCAGCAGACCGATGAGGACCGCGAACGAGGCGAGCAGCGGATTGCGGGAGGCGCCGCCCAGCAGCTGCGTTCCGAGGACCTTGAGCGCGCCGAGCGCGATCCCGCCGAGCAGCGACCCCGCCCAGAGGTTCTTCCAGGGGATCGAGATGCCCGAGAGGATGCGGAAGGAGCCGGCGAGCGTGCCCGTGTCCAGGGCGAGCATGATCAGCAGGCCGACCGCGCTGCCGGCGAGACGGGCCGGAATCGACTCGCTGCCGATCCCGAGGAAGCCGAACGCCACGTCCACCAGCGAGGTCGAGAACACGGAGAGACCCGCCGAGACCAGCAGCACCGCCCCGAAGACCAGGGCGAGCCCCGCGTCCTTGAGCTTGAGCAGGACGAAGAGGGTCGTGGGTCCGGGGAGTGAGAAGAGCAGCCGGACCGCCTGGCGCAGGCTCCCCAGGAAGTTCAGCGCCGTCCAGAGCAGGCCGGCGGCCGCGATCGCACCCGTCCAGCCGAGGATCGACGAGTCGAGCAGGTCGTCGACCGACACGAGGGCGTTCTTCCCGCCGATCAGACCGGGGACGGAGCGGGTCACCAGGTCGAGGAGGGAGTCGCGCAGCACCGAGTCGTCGCGCACCCAGAAGCCGAAGACGGCGAAGAAGACGAAGAGCGCCGCGAAGACCGCGAACAGGGCCTGGAAGGCGAGTCCGGAGGCGAAGAGGGGCCCGCCGGTCTCGGAGTAGTGGAGCATCACCCGCACCGGCCGCGTCCGCATGACCCGCTCGAACAGGCCCGGGATCCCGCGGGGAGTGTCGGCCGCCTCGGTCATTCCTCCAGCGTACTGAGGCCTCGCGGCGCTCCCGTGCACGCGCCCGCCTGCACGCAGGAACGCGTACGGCCCGCCGGATCCGAGGATCCCGGCGGGCCGGACGCGTTCGCGAGGGGGAGGATCAGGCGCGGCCGCGGATGACGGCCTGCTTCACCTCGGCGATCGCCTGCGTGATCTGGATGCCGCGCGGGCACGCCTCCGTGCAGTTGAAGGTCGTGCGGCAGCGCCACACGCCCTCCTTGTCGTTGAGGATGTCCAGGCGCGCTCCACCGGCGTCGTCGCGCGAGTCGAAGATGAAGCGGTGGGCGTTCACGATCGCCGCAGGGCCGAAGTACTGCCCGTCGGTCCAGAACACGGGGCAGGACGAGGTGCACGCGGCGCAGAGGATGCACTTCGTGGTGTCGTCGAAGCGGGCGCGGTCGGCGACCGACTGCACGCGCTCCTTGCCCCTGGGCGCCGGGGTGTTGGCGACCAGGAACGGCTGCACCTCGCGGTAGGAGGCGAAGAACGGCTCCATGTCGACGACGAGGTCCTTCTCGAGGGGCAGGCCCTTGATCGCCTCGATGTAGATCGGCTGCGAGATGTCGAGATCCTTGATCAGCGTCTTGCAGGCCAGGCGGTTGCGGCCGTTGATCCGCATCGCGTCGGATCCGCAGATGCCGTGCGCGCACGAGCGGCGGAAGGTCAGCGATCCGTCCTGGTCCCACTTGATGCGGTGCAGGGCGTCGAGGACGCGGTCGGTCGAGTACATCTCGACGTCGAAGTCCTGCCAGCGCGGCTCGGCGTCCACCTCGGGGTCGAAGCGGCGGATGATGAACGTGACGGTGAACGCCTCCGGGGCCGCGGGGGCGGCGGGCGGCTGCTCGAGGGTAGCGGTCGACATGGCTAGTACTTCCTCTCCATCGGCTGGTACCGGGTGATCACGACGGGCTTCCAGTCGAGCCGGATGTGGTCACCGGCGTCGGAGGAGTGGGCGTCACCGGAGAGGTACGCCATCGTGTGCTGCATGTAGTTCTCGTCGTCGCGCTTCGGGAAGTCGTCGCGCATGTGGCCGCCGCGGCTCTCCTTGCGGTTGCGCGCCGAGTAGACGACGACCTCGGCGAGGTCGAGCAGGAAGCCCAGCTCGACGGCCTCGAGGAGGTCGGTGTTGAAGCGCTTGCCCTTGTCCTGCACCGAGATGTTGCGGAACCGGTCGCGCAGGCGCTGGATGGTCCCGGTGACGGCCTCGAGGGACTCGTCGGTGCGGAACACCTGGGCGTTCTTGTCCATCTCGTCCTGCAGCTCCTTGCGGATCGAGGCGATCCGCTCGGTGCCGGTCGCGGAGCGGAGCGAGGCGAGCATGTCGCGGATCGCGCCGGCCGGGTCGGCGGGCAGGGGGGTGAAGTCGACCGTCTTGGCGTAGTCGGCGGCGTTGTTGCCGCTGCGCTTGCCGAAGACGTTGATGTCGAGGAGGGAGTTGGTGCCGAGGCGGTTGGAGCCGTGCACCGACACGCACGCGCACTCGCCGGCGGCGTAGAGGCCGGGGACGACGGTCGTGTTGTCCGAGAGCACCTCGGCCTTGACGTTGGTCGGGATGCCGCCCATCGCGTAGTGCGCGGTCGGCATGACGGGGACCGGCTCGACGACGGGGTCGACGCCCAGGTAGGTGCGGGCGAACTCGGTGATGTCGGGGAGCTTGGTCTCGAGGACCTCGGCGCCCAGGTGGGTGCAGTCCAGCAGCACGTAGTCCTTGTGCGGTCCGGCGCCGCGGCCCTCCGCCACCTCCTGGACCATGCAGCGGGCGACGATGTCGCGCGGCGCGAGGTCCTTGATGGTGGGGG
The DNA here is from genome assembly GCF_002932105.1 of Rathayibacter sp. AY1C1. Classification (NCBI taxonomy): domain Bacteria; kingdom Bacillati; phylum Actinomycetota; class Actinomycetes; order Micrococcales; family Microbacteriaceae; genus Rathayibacter; species Rathayibacter sp. AY1C1. Next base: position 114,699 of record NZ_PSWH01000007.1, read on the forward strand.
CGTAGCGCTCCATGAAGCGCTCGCCCGAGGCGTTGCGGAGGATCGCACCCTCTCCTCGCGCTCCCTCGGTGAGGAGGATGCCGAGGCCGGCGAGGCCGGTCGGGTGGAACTGGAAGAACTCCATGTCCTCCAGTGGGAGGCCCTTGCGCCAGATGATGCCGACGCCGTCGCCGGTGAGGGTGTGCGCGTTGGAGGTGGTCTTGTAGATCTTGCCGAAGCCGCCGGTCGCGAAGATGATCGCCTTCGCCTGGAAGACGTGCAGCTCGCCCGTGGCCAGCTCGTAGGCGACGACGCCGGAGGGCTTGGCCACTCCGTCGACCTCGGTCATCACCAGGTCGAGGACGTAGAACTCGTTGTAGAAGTTGATGCCGAGCCGGACGCAGTTCTGGAACAGCGTCTGCAGGATCATGTGGCCGGTGCGGTCGGCCGCGTAGCAGGCCCGGCGGACGGGCGCCTTGCCGTGGTCGCGGGTGTGGCCGCCGAAGCGGCGCTGGTCGATCTTGCCCTCCTCGGTGCGGTTGAAGGGCAGGCCCATGTTCTCGAGGTCGATGACCGCGTCGATGGCCTCCTTCGCGAGGATCTCGGCCGCGTCCTGGTCGACGAGGTAGTCGCCGCCCTTGACGGTGTCGAAGGTGTGCCACTCCCAGCTGTCCTCCTCGACGTTCGCGAGGGCGGCGGCCATGCCGCCCTGCGCCGCTCCGGTGTGGGAGCGGGTCGGGTACAGCTTCGAGATCACGGCCGTCCTCGCCTTGGGGCCGGCCTCGATGGCCGCGCGCATCCCGGCACCGCCGGCGCCGACGATGACGACGTCGAACTGGTGGTAGTGGACGCCGTCGGGTCCGATGGTCTGCGCGAAGGCGCTCTGGTCGGCGCCGGTGTGGGAGTGGCCTGGTGTGCTCACGGGGTGGGTGCTCCGTCGTACGGGGATGGGAGGGGGAGGTGCCGGGACGTGATGCCGCGGACCGGGAGGGGCGCGGGCCCCTCTCCGATCCGCGGCACCGTGGTCACGCTGCGCAGAAGGAGGGCAGCAGGTCCGCGGCGGTGCCGGCGGGGCACGGGTCGAACGCGAAGACGACCCAGGTGCCGAGCGCGATCAGCGCGACGACGGCGACGAGGATGCCGCCCTTGAAGGCCTTGGCCAGCAGGGGCGAGGTCGCGTAGTCGTTGACCAGCGTGCGCATGCCGTTGCCGCCGTGGATCAGCGCGAGCCACAGCATGAGGACGTCCCACCACTGCCAGAACGGGTTCGCCAGCTTGCCGCCGACGAAGCCGAAGTCGATGGCCTTGATGCCGTCGCCCAGCAGCAGGTTGTAGATGAGGTGCCCGAAGATCAGGACGATCAGCACGACGCCGGAGGCGCGCATGTAGATCCAGCCCCACTTCTCCCAGTTGGTGCCGGAGGAGCGGGTCGGGGTGTGCGGGGTCCGCGGTGCGGCGACGGTGCTCAATGCGCACCCCCCTCGCTGAAGACGTTGATCAGGTGGCGCGGCGCGAAGCCGAGCATCAGCACGACCCAGAGACCCATGACGACCCAGAAGAGGACGCGCTGATTCCGGGTCGCCCAGCTCCAGAAGTCGACCAGGATGATCCGCAGGCCGTTCAGCGCGTGGAACGCGATGGCGCCCACGAGCCCGGTCTCGCCGAGTCCCATGATCGGGTTCTTGTACGTGCCGATGACCGCGTTGTACGCCTCGGGGCTCACGGCGATGAGAGCGGAGTCGAGGACGTGGACGAGGAGGAAGAAGAAGATGGCGACACCGGTGATCCGGTGGAGCACCCACGACCACATGCCTTCGCGACCGCGGTACAGGGTGCCGGCCGGACGCCGGATCTTCCCCTGCTTCCGGGGTGCGAGGGTTTGAGCAGCTTGAACTGACACGAACAACCCTCCCTGGTTGTGCTCCGACGGCCTGACCTGTTCCCACGTCGCGTGGACGGGGACGGGGCGGGGAGCGACGAGAAACTCGCCCTCCGATTCTAAGCGCGCTCGCAGGCGGGCGCGGCTTAGGCGAGCCTTAGCTGCGGGGCAGGGCGAGGGCGGGCGCCCCCGCGGTCGCGTAGTGCGCGAGGAGCTCGTCGGTGAGCGCGCTCCAGGTGCGGTGGAGCACGCGGCGGCGGCCCGCCTCGCCGAGCCGGGCGCGCAGTGCGGGATCTCGGACCAGGCGCTCCACCTGCCGGCGGAGGTCGGAGTCGCTCTCGGGCGCGTAGAGCAGGCCGTCCACGCCGTGCTCGATGAGGTCGGTGGGGCCGCCCGCGTGCGGCGCGACCACCGCGGTGCCGGACGCCTGCGCCTCCTGCACCGTCTGGCCGAACGTCTCCTCCGTTCCGGTGTGCACGAAGACGTCGAGCGCGGCGAAGACCGCCGGCAGCCGGTCGCCGTCGAGCCGGCCGAGCATCCGCGCCGCCGGGCCGAGGGCGGCGGCGACCCGGGCGGAGGAGGGGCCGTAGCCGCCCACGACCAGCTCCGCGTGCGGGAGGGAGGCGAGTGCCGCCATCCGCTCCACCCTCTTCTCGGGGGAGAGGCGCCCGATGTAGCCGACGAGCGCGTCGTCGGCGCCGAGTCCGGCTCGGACGGCCTGCGCGTAGGGGGAGGAGCGGCGGCGCGGGTGGAAGCGCTCGCTCTGCACGCCGCGGCCCCACAGCGCGGTGCGCTCGATGCCGGCGGCGGCGAGGTCGTCGAGGGCGCTGGTGGAGGGGGCGAGGGTCAGGTCCGCCCCGGCGTGGATCTGGCGGATCACCCGCCAGGCGAGGGCGCGGGCGCCGCGGATGCCGTAGCGGGCCGCGAATCGCGCGACGTCCGTCTGGTAGATCGCGACACTCGGCACCCCGAGCCGGCCGGCCGAGGCGATGGCGCGGGCGCCGAGGAGGAAGGGCGAGGCGACGTGCACCACGTCGGGCTCGAAGTCGGCCAGCTCCCGGGTGAGGGCGAGCGTGGGGATCCCGACCGGGAAGTCGCGGTAGGCGATCGCCGGGTGCTCCACGACGCGGTGGCCCGCGTAGTGGCCCGGCGCCCCCGCGGCCGGGCAGACGACGAGCGCCTCGATCCCGCGCTCCGCGAACTCGTCGAGCACCCGCAGGACGCTCGTGGTCACGCCGTTCAACGACGGCAGGAAGCTCTCGGTGACGACCGCGACTCTCACGTCCCGGACGCTACGGCGGCGGGATGAACGGCGGCGCGCGCCCGGGTGAACGGACGGTCGCGCTCGGGCTCCCTTGTATCCTGCGGACATGACATCACCTGAGACCGATGGCCGCGCCCCGCTCGACCGCTTCTACAGCGTGATCCCCGCCGGCGGGATCGGCTCGAGGCTGTGGCCGCTCTCCCGGGCCGACGCCCCGAAGTTCCTGCACGATCTGACGGGATCGGGACAGACCCTCCTCCGCGACACCTGGGACCGCCTCGCGCCCATCTCGGGCGCCGACCGGATCATGGTCGTGACCGGGCGCGCGCACCGCGCCGCCGTCGAGGAGCAGCTCGAGAGCCTCGAGGACCTCAACGTCGTCCTCGAGAGCGAGCCGCGCGACTCGTCCGCCGCGATCGGCCTGGCCGCCGCCATCCTCGAGCGCCGCCAGCCGGGCGTGATCATCGGCTCGTTCGCCGCCGACCACGTCATCAGCGGTCAGCAGCTGTTCCACGACGCGGTCGCCGAGGCCGTCGTCGCGGCGGACGCGGGCTACATCGCGACCATCGGCATCACGCCGACCGAGCCTGCCGTGGGCTTCGGCTACATCCGCACGGGGAAGCACCTCGGGATCGACGGGGCGACGCACACGCTCGCCGTCGACTCCTTCGTCGAGAAACCCGACGCCGACACCGCGCGCGCCTATCTCTCCAGTGGTCAGTACCTCTGGAACGCGGGCATGTTCATCGCCCGCGCCGACCGTCTCCTCGAGGAGCTCGGCCGCGCCAAGCCGAAGCTGCTCGCCGGACTGCTCGAGCTCGCCGCCGCGTGGGACACCCCGGAGCGCGGCGCGGTCGTCGACCGCATCTGGCCGGGCCTGGAGAAGATCGCGATCGACTACTCCGTCGCCGAGCCGGCCGCGGCCGCGGGCAAGCTGGCCGTCGTGCCCGGCCACTTCTCCTGGGACGACGTGGGCGACTTCGCCTCGATCGCGAAGCTGCACTCGAGCGGACTCCGCTCGGACCTCGCCATCCTCGGCGAGGACGCGCGTGTTCTGGCCGACTCCGCGACGGGCATCGTCGTCAGCGGCGGCAACCGCACCATCGCCCTCATCGGAGTGAAGGACATCGTCGTCGTGGACACCCCCGACGCACTCCTGGTGACCACGACCGAGAACGCCCAGAAGGTCAAGGGCGTCGTCGACGCCCTGCGCCTCTCCGGCCGCACCGACGTCCTCTAGCCCTCCGTCCCACCCGTCGAAGCGCGGCCCTCCCCCCGGAGGCGCCGCGCTTCGCCGTTCCGCCCCCTCGCCTCATGCGCGTGCGGCGGTCCCGATACGCCGTTCGCGCGGCCACTCGACCACCCTCGATGAGGGCCTCGGCCGTCGCCCTGGGTGCTGGTGGCTGGGTCTCGATCCGCCGCTTCCGCGGCAACTCGACCACCATGGAGGAGCATCGCGTCGAGCCCGACCGCGCGCAGCGCGGAGCTCCTCCGAACGCCTTCGACATCCGGCAGCAGGGGAGAGGGCCGCGAGCCGGAATCGCGTGCCAGCGATTCAGGCCAGCCCGACGCGACCCGCTCTGCGGAACGCACCCGTCGCGAAGCCGACCGCGCCGAGCCGCTCCGCGGCTCGGAATCGAGCCCAGCCGACCGCGCCGAGCCGCTCCGCGGCTCGGAATCGAGCCCAGCCGACCGCGCCCCGCGACACGCTCCGCGTGTCGCGAAGATCAACACTGTGTAACTCTTCCTGACCACCACCGTCCGGGCGGCTGAGCGACTTGTCACATTGGGTAACGTGTGGGAATCGACGCCCTGCTGCGCTCGTCGCGCGGGGCCGCATTCCTGGAGGACGACATCTTGACTATCACCTCGCGTAAGGCCGCGTTCGGCGGTCTCGCCGCCCTCGGCGTCACCGCGCTTCTCGCCGGTTGCGCCTCCGCCCCCGAGGAGAGCGGCTCCAGCGCCGCCGCCGGTGGCGACTTCCTGCCCTGCATGGTCTCCGACGCGGGCGGGTTCGACGACAAGTCGTTCAACGAGCTCGGCTACAACGGCCTCGTGAAGGCCTCGGAGGACCTCGGCGTCACGCCGAAGACCGTCACCTCGGAGTCCGAGACGGACTACGCCCCGAACCTGACCAGCCTCGTCGACCAGGGCTGCAACCTGATCATCACCGTCGGCTTCGCGCTGGCCGAGGCCACGTCGGCCGCGGCCGAGGCGAACACGGACATCGACTTCGCGATCATCGACGACGCGTCGATCGACCTGCCGAACGTCAAGCCGATCACCTTCGACACCTCGCAGGCGGCGTTCCTCGCCGGTTACGCGGCCGCGTCGTACTCCAAGACCGGCGTCGTCGGCACCTACGGCGGCCAGCAGTTCCCGACCGTCACGATCTTCATGGACGGCTACGCCGACGGCGTGAAGTACTACAACGAGCAGAAGGGGAAGGACGTCAAGGTCGTCGGCTGGGACGTCGACGCGCAGACCGGCTCCTTCACCGGCGGCTTCGCGGCGGGCGTCGAGGCCAAGTCGGCCGCGCAGTCGCTGATCGACCAGAACGCGGACGTCATCCTCCCCGTCGGCGGTCCGATCTTCCAGTCGGCGATCGAGGCGATCCGCGACTCCGGCAAGGACATCGCGATGGTCGGCGTGGACGCGGACCTGTACGAGACCTACCCCGACGGCGCCGACCTGTACCTGACCTCGATCCTCAAGGGCATCGAGGCCGGCACGACCGACGTCACCAGCTCCGCCGGAGCCGACGACTTCGACCCCACTCCCTTCGTGGGCACCCTCGAGAACGACGGAGTCGGCATCGCGCCGTTCCACGACTTCGAGTCGAAGGTCTCGGGCGACCTGCAGGGCGAGCTCGACACCATCAAGGCGGGCATCATCGACGGCTCCATCACCGTCACCTCCCCGTCCGCTCCCGCGGCGTCCTAGCCGCTTCCTCGAAGAGGCCGGCGGGCCCGAGCACACCTCGGGCCCGCCGGCCTCTTCGTCGGTCCGGCGGGCCGATCGGCTCCGCTGCGTCCCTCGATCCCGGCCGACGGCGCATCGTGGCGCGAACCGAAAGTTAGATTGGTCCCATGAAGCTCGAACTGCGTGGCATCACTAAGCGCTTCGGCGCGCTCGTGGCCAACGACCACATCGATCTCACCGTCGAACCCGGTGAGATCCACTGCCTCCTCGGCGAGAACGGCGCGGGCAAGTCGACGCTCATGAACGTGCTCTACGGCCTGTACCAGGCCGAGGAGGGGGAGATCCTGCTGGACGACGCGGTCCAGCACTTCTCCGGTCCGGGTGACGCCATGAAGGCGGGCATCGGGATGGTCCACCAGCACTTCATGCTCGTCCCCGTGTTCACCGTCGCCGAGAACGTCATGCTGGGCCACGAGGAGACGAAGGCCGGCGGGCGCCTGGACCTCGCCGCCGCGCGCGCCCGGGTGCGCGAGATCTCGGACCGCTTCGGCTTCGACGTGGATCCCGACGCCCTGGTCGAGGACCTCCCCGTCGGCGTGCAGCAGCGGGTCGAGATCATCAAGGCGCTCTCGCGCGACGCCCGGGTGCTCGTGTTCGACGAGCCGACCGCGGTGCTGACCCCGCAGGAGACCGACGAGCTGATCGCGATCATGCGCCAGCTGCGTGCGGCCGGGACCGCCATCGTCTTCATCACGCACAAGCTCCGCGAGGTGCGCGAGGTCGGAGACCGCATCACGGTCATCCGCCTCGGCAGAGTCGTGGGGGAGGCGTCGCCGACGGCGAGCAACGCCGAGCTCGCCTCGCTGATGGTGGGCCGCGCCGTCGAGCTGACGGTGCAGAAGGAGCAGGCGGTGCCGGGCGACGAGGCCCTCGTCGTCTCGAACCTCACCGTGCGCGACGCCAACGGTCAGGCCGTCGTCGACGACGTCTCCTTCGAGGTCCGCCGCGGCGAGATCCTCGCGATCGCGGGCGTGCAGGGCAACGGCCAGACGGAGCTCACCGAGGCGATCATGGGCCTGCAGGAGCGGGTCGAGGGCTCGGTGACCCTGGACGGGCGCCGCCTCGACGGGCTGTCCGTGCGCCGCGTCCTCGAGTCGGGGGTCGGCTTCGTCCCCGAGGACCGCACCGAGGACGGTCTGGTCGCCGAGTTCACGATCGCCGAGAACCTCATGCTCGACCGCAGCGACCGCGGTCCGTTCGTGAAGGGACTGGGCCTGCGGCTCAAGGAGCTCGAGCGCTTCGCCGAGGAGCGGGTGCGCGAGTTCGACGTGCGCGCCCAGGGGATCGGCACCCACGTCGGCCGCCTCTCCGGAGGCAACCAGCAGAAGGTGGTGCTCGCGCGCGAGCTCAGCCGGGAGCTGCGGCTGTTCATCGCGGCGCAGCCCACTCGCGGCATCGACGTCGGCTCCATCGAGTTCGTCCACAAGCGCATCGTCGAGACGCGCGACACCGGGGTACCCGTGATCGTGGTGTCGACCGAGCTCGACGAGGTCGCGGCGCTCGCCGACCGCATCGCGGTCATGTACAAGGGCGGGATCATCGGCATCGTCCCCGCCGACACGCCCCGCGAGGTCCTGGGGCTCATGATGGCCGGGCAGACGCCCGCCGAGAAGGGAGCGGCGGCGTGAGCGACGCGCAACTGCCCGCGGTCGATCCCGACGCGGAGACCGAGAAGGCGTCCGGGCTCGAGCCCGGCCAGAAGCCGGATCAGGAGGTGCGCCCCGGCCCGCTCGAGAGCGGCGCCTCCCGCGTCCTGCGCGAGATCCTCTCCGGCACCGCGCTGATGTCGGTGCTCGCCGTGCTGCTCTCCCTCATCGCGGGCGGCGTGCTGATCGCCGCGACCGACAAGGACGTCCAGGCGGCGTCGGGCTACTTCTTCGCCCGGCCGCTCGACACCCTGCAGGCGATCTGGCAGTCCGTCTCCGGTGCCTACTCCTCGCTCTTCCAGGGCTCGGTCTACAACTTCCGCCGCGAGGGCTTCGCCAACGGCATCAAGCCGCTGACGGACACCCTGGCCTTCGCGACTCCGCTGATCGCCGGCGGGCTCGGAGTGGCGCTGGCCTTCCGCGTCGGCCTGTTCAACATCGGCGGCCGCGGCCAGATGCTGATCGCCGCCGCCTGCGCGGGCTGGGTCGGCTTCTCCTTCGACCTCCCGTGGGGCGTGCACCTGATCGTCGCGCTTGCCGCCGGCATCCTGGGCGGCGCGCTCTGGGGCGGACTCGTGGGACTGCTCAAGGCCCGCACCGGCGCGCACGAGGTGATCCTCACGATCATGCTCAACTACGTCGCGTTCTACCTGGTCTCCTACCTCCTGCGGACGCCCGGCGCCCTGCAGGCGCCCGGCTCGAACAACCCGAAGTCGCCCGGGATGAAAGAGACCGCGGTCTTCCCGGCGCTCCTCGGCCCCGGATACTCGCTCACGCTCGGCTTCGTCTTCGCGGTCCTCGCGACCGTGTTCGTCTGGTGGCTCCTGAACCGCTCGACGATCGGCTTCAAGTTCCGCGCGGTGGGGGAGAACCCGCACGCGGCACGGGTCGCGGGCATCGACGTGAAGAACAGCTACGTGTACGCGATGCTGCTCTCCGGCGGCCTGCTCGGCCTCGCCGGCAGCGCCCAGGTGATGGGGACGGTCACGACCGGCTTCACCTCCGGGATCGACGCGGGCATCGGCTTCGACGCGATCACGGTCGCGCTGCTGGGCCGCTCCCGACCCTGGGGCGTGTTCTTCGCCGGCATCCTCTTCGGCGCCTTCAAGGCGGGCGGCTACTCGATGCAGGCCGCCGAGGGCGTGCCGATCGACGTGGTCCTCGTCGTCCAGTCGCTGATCGTCCTCTTCATCGCCGCACCGCCGCTGGTGCGCGCGATCTTCCGCCTCCCGACGCCCGGGGCAGCCCCGAAGCGCCGCACCCGCCGCACCTCGGAGGTGTCCGCATGAGCACCGCCGTCGCCACCGCCCCCGACCGCGTCGTGATCCGCAGCTGGAAGGCGCCGATCGCGTTCGGCGTCTTCGCGCTGCTCGCCGTCGTCCTCTTCGTGGCCCTCGGCCGCGACGGGACGAGCTCGTTCCGCCTCGCCGCGGGGACCGACTTCTTCGCGCTGCCGGACATCCCGTTCCCGACGCGGGGGACGGGCGTGGTCGTCGCGATCCTCCTGGTCGCCCTGGCCGTCGCGTCGGCCGGGCTCACCCGCGCCGGCCGCCGGATCCCGCTCTGGCTCTCGGCGGTCTTCGCCCTGGTCTTCCTGATCGGGTTCCTCGTCTGGGCGTCGGCCGGTGCCGCGCTGCCCGTCTCGGGACTGCTGCTCGGGACCGTCGGGCTCGCCACTCCGCTGATCTTCGGCTCGCTCGGCGGCGTCATCTCGGAGCGTGTCGGAGTCGTCAACGTCGCGATCGAGGGGCAGCTGCTCGCCGGCGCCTTCACCGCGGCGATGGTCGGCTCCCTCACCCGCCAGCCGGTGCTCGGCCTGCTCGCGGCGATGGTCGCGAGCGTCCTGGTGTCGTTCGTGCTGGCCGCCTTCGCGATCAAGTACCTGGTCGACCAGGTGATCGTCGGAGTCGTGCTGAACGTGCTGGTGACCGGCCTGACGAGCTTCCTGTACTCCCAGGTCCTCTCCGCCGATGCGTCGACGTTCAACTCGCCGGTGAAGTTCGACCGCCTCCCGATCCCGGTGCTCAGCCAGGTGCCGATCGTGGGCGCCGTCCTGTTCAACCAGACGGTGATCGTCTACCTGATGTACTTCGCGATCTTCGCGGTGTGGTGGGGCCTGTTCAAGACCAAGTGGGGCCTCCGCCTGCGCGCCGTGGGCGAGCACCCGCAGGCCGCGGACACCGTGGGCATCGATGTCGCCCGCACGCGCTTCTGGAACGTCTCCCTCGCCGGGGCGATCGCCGGAGTCGGCGGCGCGTACTACACGCTCGACGCGGTCGGCGCGTTCGGCAAGGAGATGACCGCGGGTGCGGGCTTCATCGCCCTGGCCGCCGTCATCTTCGGCCGCTGGGACCCGATCAAGGCGACGCTCGCGTCGCTCCTGTTCGGCTTCGCGACCAACCTGCAGAACGTGCTCGGCGTCATCGGCTCGCCCGTGCCCAGTGAGTTCATGCTGATGCTGCCGTACGTCGTGACGATCTTCGCGGTGGCCGGTCTCGTCGGCCAGTCCCGCGGACCGGCCGCCGCCGGCAAGCCGTACCTGAAGTCCTGAGAGGAGCCGTCGTGACCGACATCGACTGGGAGGCGCTGCGCGAGGCCGCCCTCGAGGCCATGAGCCACGCCTACGTCCCGTACTCGAAGTTCCCCGTCGGGGTCGCCGCGCTCGTGGACGACGGCCGGACGATCTCGGGCTGCAACGTCGAGAACGCCTCCTACGGGCTCACGCTCTGCGCCGAGTGCGCGCTGGTGTCCTCTCTGCACATGACGGGCGGCGGCCGGCTCGTCGCCTTCACCTGCGTCGACGGGAAGGGCGGCGTCCTGATGCCCTGCGGGCGCTGCCGCCAGCTGCTCTTCGAGCACTCGGCCGAGGGCATGCTCCTCCAGACCGTGTCGGGCGTGAAGACGATCGACGAGGTCATCCCCGACGCCTTCGGCCCGCGCACGCTCGAGGCCTACGCCGCCTCCTAGGGCCGCCGTCACCGCTCCCACTCCCGAACCGAGGACCCCGCATGACCCGCACCACCCCCGTCGAGGACTTCGACGCCGTCGACATCATCCGCACCAAGCGCGACCGCGGCACGCTCTCGACCGCGCAGATCGACTGGCTGATCGACGCCTACACCCGCGGCTACGTCGCTGACGAGCAGATGGCGGCCTTCGCGATGGCGGTCCTGCTGAACGGGATGGAGCGCGACGAGATCCGCGACCTCACCCTGGCGATGATCGCCAGCGGCGAGCGCATGCGGTTCGACGGACTCGGCAAGCGCACGGTCGACAAGCACTCCACGGGCGGGGTCGGCGACAAGATCACGCTGCCGCTGATGCCGCTGGTCGCCTCCTTCGGCGTGGCGGTGCCCCAGCTCTCGGGACGCGGGCTCGGCCACACGGGCGGAACGCTCGACAAGCTGGAGTCGATCCCGGGCTGGCGGGCCGACCTCGGCAACGAGGAGATGCTGGAGCAGCTGCGGACGGTCGGCGGCGTGATCTGCGCCGCGGGCTCGGGCCTCGCCCCCGCCGACAAGAAGCTCTACGCGCTCCGGGACATCACCGGGACCGTCGAGGCGATCCCGCTGATCGCGTCCTCGATCATGTCGAAGAAGATCGCCGAGGGGACCGACGCCCTGGTGCTCGACGTGAAGTTCGGCTCCGGCGCGTTCATGGTCGACATCGAGCGCTCGCGGGAGCTGGCGCGGGCGATGGTCGACCTCGGCAACGACGCGGGGGTGCGGACCACCGCGCTGCTGACCAACATGAACGTGCCGCTCGGTCTGGCCATCGGCAACGCGAACGAGGTGCGGGAGTCGGTCGAGGTGCTCGCCGGCGGCGGCCCCTCGGACGTCCGGGAGCTGACGCTGGCCCTGGCCCGCGAGATGCTGGCCCTCGCCGGGCAGCCGGACGCGGACGTCGAGCGCGCCCTCGACGGCGGCGCGGCGATGGACACCTGGCGCGCGGTCATCCGCGCTCAGGGAGGGGATCCGGATGCGGCGCTCCCCGAGGCCCGCGAGACCCACGTCGTGGTCGCCGAGCGCGACGGCGTCCTGGTGGAGCAGCAGGCGCTGCCGTTCGGCATCGCCGCCTGGCGCCTGGGCGCCGGACGCGCCCGCCAGTCCGACGCGGTGCAGCACGCGGCGGGGATCGACCTGCACGCGAAGCCGGGCGACCGCGTCCGCGCGGGCCAGCCCCTGCTCACGCTGTCGGCCGACGAGCCGGAGCGCTTCGCCCGGGCGCTCGAGGCGCTCGACGGTGCCTACCGGATCGGCGACGACGGCGACGAGGTGCTCGGCGGCGGCCCCCTCGTGGCGGAGCGCGTCTCCTAGCCCCGCGCCGCCCGGCACGGAGGAGGCGCCGCCCGGCGAGCCGCTCCCGCCGACCCTCTAGGGTGGTCGGCGAACCACCGCCGACCCGCGAGGAGCACCGTGACCGATCAGACCGAGGAGTACCTCCTCCCGGGCGAGGGCGTCCTCATCGACGAGCTCCCCAAGGTGTCGCTGCACGACCACCTCGACGGAGGGCTGCGGCCCGGGACGGTCCTCGAGATCGCCCGCGAGACGGGCGTGCCGCTCCCGGCCGAGGAGCCGGATGCCCTCGCCGAGTGGTTCCGTGCCACGGCCGACTCCGGCTCCCTCACCGACTACATCGCCACCTTCGAGACGACGGTCGCCGTGATGCAGACCGCGCCGGCGCTCGAGCGCGTGGCCCGCGAGTTCGTGCTCGACCTCGCCGCCGACGGAGTCGTGCACGGCGAGGTGCGCTGGGCGCCGGAGCAGCACCAGCGCGCCGGGCTCTCGCTCGACGCGGCTGTCGAGGCGGTCCAGGAGGGACTGCAGCAGGGCGTGCAGGAGGCGGCGGCGCAGGGACACCGCATCCGCGTCGGCCAGCTGATCACCGCGATGCGGCACGCCGACCGCTCGCTCGAGGTCGCCGAGCTGGCGCTGCGCCACCGCGAGCGCGGTGCGATCGGCTTCGACATCGCCGGAGCCGAGGCGGGCTTCCCCGCCTCGCGGCACCGTCCCGCCTTCGAGCTGCTCGCGGCGGCTCACTTCCCGACCACGGTGCACGCGGGGGAGGCGGACGGCCTCGACAGCATCCGCTCGGCCCTGCTCGACGGCCGCGCGCTGCGCCTGGGCCACGGCGTCCGGATCGCGGAGGACATCCGCATCGAGCGCCAGGACGACGACGCGAGCTACGTGACCCTCGGCGAGCTCTCGGAGTGGGTGAAGGACCGCGAGATCGCCCTCGAGCTCAGCCCCTCCTCCAACCTGCAGACCGGCGCCGTCGCGGCGTGGGGTGCCGAGCTCGCCGACCACCCCTTCGACCTGCTCTACCAGCTGGGCTTCCGCGTCACGGTGAACACCGACAACCGCCTGATGAGCGCGACGACCCTCAGCCGCGAGCTCGCCCTCCTGTCCGACGCGTTCGGGTACGACCTCGACGACTTCGAGGCCTTCCAGCTGAACGCGGCTCACGCCGCCTTCCTGCCGCTCGACGAGCGCCGCGAGCTCGTCGAGACGATCAGCGCCGGCTTCGAGGCGGCCTGACGGTGCCGCTCGACGCGCTCCCCGAGGAGGCGGTGGCCCTCCGCCACTCCGCCGGATCCTGGCGGGAGGCCGTCCTCGAGGCGGGCCGTGCTCTCGAGCGGACCGGTGCGGTCGACGCCGCCTACTCCCGGCGCATGGTCGAGCAGGTCGACGTGCTCGGGCCGTACATCGTCATCGCGCCCGGGCTCGCCCTCGCGCACGCCCGGCCCGGCAACGACGTCCTCGCGGACGGCCTCTCCGTCGTCACGCTGGCCGAGCCCGTCGCCTTCGGGCACAGCACCAACGATCCGGTCTCGGTCGTCATCGGGATCGCCGCCACCCAGGCGCACGGGCACGTCGGCTTCGTCTCCGGGCTCGCCGACGTGCTCAGCCGTCCGGACGCGGTCGGTGCACTCGCCGCCGCCCGCACCGTCCGCAGCATCAACGCCGTCCTCACCGACAGCACCCCGCACCACCCGCACCACGGAAGAAGCGCATGAAGATCGTCACCCTCTGCGGCGCCGGAATCGGCACCTCCGCCATCCTCAAGCTCGGCGCCGAGCGCGCCCTCGAGACCCTCGACCTCGAGGCCGAGGTGATCGCCTCCGACCTGGCCTCCGTCGACGCGCTCGCCGCCGACGCGCAGGTCATCCTCACCTCCGGCGAGCTCGTCGACCGCATCGGCCGCACCTTCGCCGAGGTCGTCGTCATCGACAACTACCTCGACCAGAACGAGATCACGGAGAAGATCGAGCGAGCGCTGGGCTGAGCTCGACTCTGAGCCGCTCCCTGCGCGGCTCAGCGCGGTCGGCCTCCCGACGGGGTGCGTTCCGCAGAGCGGGTGGCGTCGGGCTGCCTCGAATCGCTGGCACGCGATTCTCGGACGCGCCCTCCACCTTGCGGGGAGAGGGCGTCCTCCTCCCCCTGCTGGTCGAGTGGCCGCGGAGTGGCGTGCCGGGAGCCGGCTTCCTGCGCGGACGGCTGCTCGGACCTCGGGGGGTCAGCGGGCGGCGAGCTGCTCGAGGACGGTGCCGATCAGGCGGCGGGCGCGGGCGGGGGAG